>SABY01000172.1 GCA_009928785.1 Clostridia bacterium
GTCAATGAAAGCAAGAGAAGTCAAACGAAGAGAACTCGTTGACAAATACGCTGCCAAGCGTGAGGCACTCAAAGAAGCCGGCGATTATATTGCCCTTCAGAAACTGCCCAAAAATTCATCGCCTGTGCGCATGCACAATCGTTGCCAGCTCTCCGGCAGACCCAAAGGATACATGAGGATGTTTGGCGTGTCCCGTATCAACTTCCGCGAGATGGCTCTCAAAGGTTTGATTCCCGGCGTGAAAAAAGCTAGTTGGTAAAATTAGAATTAAGAATAATAAACAATCCTGCAAAATATGCTTACTGACCCGATTTCAGATTATCTCACCCGAGTTCGCAACGGCATCATGGCCAACCATCGTGTGGTAGAGATACCGGCATCTAAATTTAAGAAGGAACTTACCAAGATCCTTTTCGAGAAAGGATACATCCTGAATTACAAATTTGTGGACGATACTTTTCCGGCTACCATCAAGGTTGCTTTGAAATATCATCCGGTAACCAAGCTTTCGGCTATCACCGAGTTACGTCGTGCCAGCCGTCCGGGTTTACGCCGCTACGTCAACAACGAAGAGCTGCCGCGCGTTCTCAATGGCCTGGGCATTGCCGTCATCAGCACCTCCAAAGGGTTGATGACCGACAAGGAAGCCCGAACCCAAAAAATTGGCGGAGAAGTAATTTGTTACATCAGCTAAAAAGAACATTATCATGTCAAGAATAGGAAAATCTCCCATTGCGTTGCCCCAAGGTGTTAAGGTGGATATCGCCGACAACAACCTGATTACCGTTAGCGGTAAGCTGGGCACACTATATCAAAAAGTGGATCCCGACATCACCGTTGGCATCGAGGACGGAAACATTGTACTGAAACGACCCACCGAACAAAAGCGTCACAAAGCGCTTCATGGTCTTTATCGTTCGTTGCTGGCCAATATGGTACAAGGTGTTTCAGAAGGTTTCACCATCCGACAGGAGCTGATAGGTGTTGGCTACAAAGCTCAGGCTACCGGCCAACAGCTAGAACTTGCGCTCGGATATTCGCACAACATTGTGCTGGTGCTGCCTCCCGAAATCAAGATCGAAACCCTCACCGAGCGTGGTAAGAGTCCTACCATAACGATGACTTCTGCTGACAAGCAACTTGTGGGTCAGGTAGCTGCTAAAATACGCTCGCTGCGTAAACCAGAACCTTACAAAGGAAAAGGTATTAAGTTCAAGGGCGAAGAAATCAAACGCAAAGCTGGTAAAGCTGCTGCAGGTTAATAGTTGTACTATTTTGTAAATCAGATAAAAAATCCATTGAGAAATGGCAATAAAAAGTAAAAAACAATACAGAAGATTTCGGATTAAACAACGTATCAGAAAAACTATTTCAGGTACTGCCGAACGTCCCCGTCTGTCGGTATTCCGTAGCAATAAAGAGATTTATGCTCAAATTATCGACGACATCAATGGCCATACTATTGCCGCAGCTTCATCGCTCAGCAAGGATTTTGCCGGCGACGAAAACAAAGGCCACAAAATAGACCAGGCTCAGAAAGTGGGTAGTCTGATGGCCAAAAAAGCCAAAGATGCAGGTATTGAGACCGTGGTTTTCGATCGCAACGGATACCTTTATCATGGCCGTGTAAAAGCCTTGGCAGAAGCAGTAAGAAAAGGGGGTCTTAAATTTTAAGCTATTATGACAAACGTAAACGTACAACGAGTTAAATCGAGCGAGATCGAATTTAAAGATAAGCTTGTCAGCATTCAGCGCGTAACCAAGGTTACCAAAGGTGGACGTACCTTTAGTTTCTCGGCCATCGTGGTGGTAGGCAACGAAAATGGTGTGGTAGGTTATGGTCTGGGAAAAGCCAAAGAGGTTACCTCGGCCATTGCCAAAGGTATCGACGATGCTAAGAAAAACCTTATCAAAGCTCCCGTGCTTAATGGCACCCTGCCGCACGAAGTTACCGGTAAGTACAGCGGCGCCGTAGTATTTATGAAACCTGCTGCTCCTGGCACTGGTGTTCTCGCTGGCGGTGCCATGCGCGCGGTGTTCGAAAGTGTAGGCATTAAGGATGTGCTGGCCAAGAGCAAAGGCTCATCCAACCCGCACAGCGTAGTAAAAGCTACCATCAACGCATTGCTACAGATTCGCGACCCCTATACCATCGCACAGATGAGAGGCATTTCGCTCGATAAAGTATTTAATGGTTAAATCCGAAAAATTATTACAACAATGAGTAAGATAAAAATCAAACAGATACGCAGCGGAATTGGCCGCCCCATCGATCAGAAACGTACACTGGTGGCGCTGGGTCTTAACAAAATGCATCGCACTGTCGAACATGAAATCAACCCGCAAATCATGGGCATGATCAACAAAGTGAAGCATTTATTGGAAATAGAAGAATTATAAACAATCTTAACCCATACACGCACAATGGATTTAAGTAATTTACAACCGGCAGAAGGTTCTACCAAGAACCGAAAACGCATTGGCCGCGGACAAGGTTCCGGCAGAGGTGGCACCTCCACAAGAGGGCACAAAGGCGCCCAATCAAGATCAGGCTATAAATCTAAAGCCGGTTTTGAAGGTGGACAGATGCCTTTGTACCGCCGTATTCCTAAAGGTGGTTTCAAAAATATCAACCGAAAAGAGTATTGCGGCATCAATGTGGACAAGCTCCAGATGCTGGCCGACGAAAACAATATTTCAGTTTTTGATATCGATGTGCTCATCAATCATGGCTTAGCCCAAAAGAACGACCTGATAAAGATTCTGGGTCGTGGCACACTCAATGCCAAGATAGAAGTAACGGCACATGCATTTTCAAAATCAGCATTACAAGCCATCGAAGAAAAAGGTGGCGTGGCTACAAAAATCTAATTTTTGATGAAAAAATTTATCGAAACCATACGCAATATCTTCAAAATTGAAGACCTAAGAAACAGGATCGCTTATACTTTGGGTATCATCCTGCTGTATCGTTTAGGTACGTATGTGGTATTGCCCGGTGTTGATCCGGCCATGCTGGGCGCCCTGGAACAGCAAACTTCGAGTGGGCTGCTGGGGCTGCTTAATATGTTCTCCGGCGGGGCTTTCTCCAACGCTTCCATCTTTGCTCTTGGCATCATGCCCTACATCTCGGCATCTATCGTGGTGCAGTTGCTCGGAATGGCGATTCCTTATTTCCAGAAGCTGCAGCGTGAAGGCGAAAGCGGTCGGAAAAAAATCAACCAGATCACCCGTTATCTTACGGTGATCATTTTGATTTTCCAATCGCCTGCTTACATTGCCAACATCGTCGCTACATTGCCTGCCCAGGCCATCTACCCGTTCGATCCTTCGATGACTTCGCACAGCATTTTCTCGTTCTTTGGCATTTCTTCCATTATCATGCTCACTGCAGGATCGATGTTTATCATGTGGCTTGGCGAGAAGATTACCGACAAAGGAATCGGCAACGGTATTTCATTGATCATTATGATTGGTATTATCGCCCGCCTGCCCTTTGCACTCTTTGGTGAGTTTATCTCGCGCATGGAAGAGCAAGGCGGTGGTTTGGTAGTATTCATTATCGAATTGATTATTTTGGTTGGTGTTATTTTGCTCACTATCCTGCTGGTTCAGGGCACGCGCCGCATCCCGGTGCAGTATGCCAAGCGCATGGTCGGCAATCGTCAGTACGGCGGTGTGCGTCAGTACATTCCCCTCAAGGTGAATGCTGCCGGCGTTATGCCCATCATCTTTGCGCAAGCCATTATGTTTCTGCCGCTCACCATTGCCAACTACGCAGAGTCAGAGACTTTGTCGGGCGTTTTGGCTGCATTTACAAACATCAACGGGCTTTGGTACAATGTGGTTTTCTTTCTGATGATCGTACTGTTTACTTATTTCTACACGGCTATCACCGTTAATCCTAACCAGATGGCTGATGATATGAAAAAGAACGGAGGCTTCATCCCCGGCGTAAAACCCGGACGACGCACCGCTGAGTTTATCGATACAATAATGTCGCGTATTACTTTCCCCGGCTCTTTGTTCCTGGGGTTGGTAGCTATCATGCCGGCGTTTGTTAGTCTTATTGGTGTTAATGCTCAGTTTGCCCAGTTCTATGGTGGCACTTCGCTGCTCATTTTGGTAGGTGTTGTTTTGGATACGCTTTCGCAGATAGAAAGTCACCTGCTGATGCGGCATTATGATGGTTTGACAAAATCGGGACGCATCAAAGGACGTTCATCATCGGGGATGTAATTTTGCATTCATCCAACGTCAGTAAACGACAATAGCTTTGATTAAAACAGAAGAAGAAATAGAATTAATACGGATCAGTTCATTACTTGTTGGAAAAACACTGGCTGAAGTAGCGCTTCATGTGCGTGCTGGTGTTACTACGCGCGAGCTTGACGCGGTAGCCGAGACGTTTATCCGCGATCATGGCGCCGTGCCGGGTTTCAAAGGCTACGGAGGATTTCCGGCCACACTTTGCACCAGCGTCAACGACGAAGTGGTGCATGGCATCCCCGGCGATTACGCTTTGCGCGATGGCGACATCATCTCGGTTGATTGTGGGGCAGTGCTCAATGGTTTCTATGGCGACTCTGCCTACACTTTTATGGTAGGCGAAGTGAAGGAAGAAATACAGCTTCTACTGCGGCGCACACGCGAATCGTTGTACCTGGGAATAGAAGCGGCTGTAGCCGGAAACCGCGTTGGCGACATTGGCTACGCCATACAGACTTACGTAGAAGGTTTTGGTTATGGTGTGGTGCGCGATCTGGTGGGTCATGGTTTGGGACGAAAATTGCACGAGCCTCCCGAAGTGCCCAATTTTGGTCGCCGCGGAAAAGGCAAAGAGCTGCGCGAAGGAATGGTGATAGCCATTGAGCCTATGATTAATCTGGGCGGCAAAAAAGTGTTTCAGCAGCGCGACGGGTGGACAATACGCACCCACGACGCAACGCCATCAGCACACTTCGAACACGACGTGGTGGTGCGACGCGGCAAAGCCGAAATACTTTCGACCTTCGATTACATCGAACAGGCATTGATTAGTAAAAATTGATAAAATAGCATACGGTAAAAAATATTTATGGCCAAACAACCTATCATCGAGCAGGACGGAACAGTAATAGAATCGCTGGGTAATGCAATGTTTCGCGTGGAACTCGAGAACGGGCACGTAATCACCGCCCACATCTCTGGTAAAATGCGCATGCACTACATCAAGATTCTGCCCGGCGACCGCGTGAAGATAGTCATGTCACCATATGATTTGACCAAAGGACGAATTACATTCAGATACAAGTAACACACACAATTAGTCATGAAAGTAAGAGCTTCAATTAAAAAGAGAACCGCCGATTGTAAGATCGTGCGCCGTAAAGGCAGGCTTTACATCATTAACAAAAAGAATCCTAAGTACAAGCAAAGACAAGGATAGTATTTTAAATTATTAAAACAAGGATAACATTATGGCACGTATTGCAGGTGTTGACATACCAAAGAACAAGCGCGGTGTCATTTCGCTTACCTACATCCACGGAATCGGGCGCAGCCTGGCTACCGAGATTCTGGTAAGAGCCGAAGTGGACCTGAGCAAAAAGGTGCAGGATTGGGACGATGACGAACAAAACAAAATCCGCGGCCTGATTTCCGACGAGTACAAAGTAGAAGGTGCACTGCGTTCGGAAGTACAAATGAACATCAAACGACTCATGGACATCGGTACTTACCGTGGCATCCGGCATCGTTTGGGATTACCCTTGCGTGGACAATCCACCAAGAATAACGCGCGTACACGTAAAGGCCGCAAGAAAACCGTTGCTAACAAAAAGAAAGCACCTACCGGTTGATGCTTGTTCGGGATATTGTTTTTGCGAATATTAAGTAAGAAATAAATAAAAAATGGCAAAATCAGCTAAAACAGGAAAAGCAACCAAAAAAAGGGTTGTGAAAGTTGAACCATACGGAAGAGCATACATCAGCGCTTCTTTCAACAACATCATTGTTACCCTTACCAACAACCTCGGGCAGGTAATCTCCTGGTCGTCATCAGGAAAAATGGGTTTCAGAGGCTCCAAGAAAAATACGCCTTATGCCGCACAAACTGCCGCCGAAGATTGCTCTAAAACAGCTTTCGACCTGGGCTTGCGCAAAGTAAAAGTATATGTGAAAGGGCCAGGCTCCGGTCGCGAATCGGCCATCCGTACCTTGCACTCAGCAGGCATCGAAGTAACCGAGATCAACGACGTTACTCCATTGCCACACAATGGCTGCCGCCCGCCCAAAAGAAGAAGAGTTTAAGATATTTGTTTGTTAGAAATCAAAATTATAGATAAAAATGGCAAGATACATTGGGCCAAA
>SABY01000041.1 GCA_009928785.1 Clostridia bacterium
AGAAAAATCAGCTAGTTGAAGATGGTTTTGTTTTTTTCTTTGTGTCATGGTGTCTTTGTGGTTTTTCTTTGTTTTTAACCGTAGAAGCCACCAAAAGCCCTTTCACCACAGAGGCACGAAGGCACGGAGGGATAGAAAAAAATCAGTTTGCTGAAAAGGGTTTTACTTTTTCCTTTGCGACGTAGTGTCTTTGTGGTTTTTTTTGTTTTTCACCGCTACGTAACAGAGGGAAAGCCCCGCTTTTTTGGTTTCATCCGCCAAAATTACAATACCTTTCACCACCAGCATTATTGCAAAGGCGACCGGTTTAAGACGTTAAATAACAATACTTTTGCAAAAAATTAACATTATATTTTCACCACAATTCATATTTTATTATGAAACCTTCTCATATCGAACATATCGGAATTGCTGTCAACAGCCTCGCCGAAAGCATTCCTTATTATGAAAATGTACTGGGGCTAAAATGCTATGCTGTGGAGGAAGTTGCGGATCAAAAGGTAAAGACAGCTTTTTTTATGGTAGGACAAACCAAAATAGAGCTACTCGAATCCACCGACCCGGAAGGCCCTATCGGAAAATTTCTGGCCAACAAAGGGCCGGGCGTTCATCATCTGGCCTTTGCCATGGACGACGTGGACAAAGCCTTGCAGCAAGCCGAAGAAAAGGGTGTTCGCCTTATCGACAAGCAGCCCCGCAAAGGCGCCGAAGGTTTACGCATCGGGTTTCTGCATCCCAAATCAACCCACGGTGTGCTTACCGAATTTTGTGGTAAATAATTCATCACAGCCACGCATCAGGAATTAAGAAATCATTTCAAAAAAATAAAATCAGGAAATTGTGAATAACCAGGATAAACTGCAGCAGCTCATCGACTTGCGCATAAAAGCCCGCGAGGCTGGCGGCGAAAAACGTATCGCAGCCCAGCACGCCAAGGGCAAATACACCGCGCGCGAACGCATCGAGATGATACTCGACGAAGGCAGCTTCGAGGAATACGATATGTTTGTAACGCATCGTACCACCGACTTCGGCATGGCCGATCAGGTGTATCTCGGCGATGGCGTCATCACCGGCCACGGCACCATCGACGGACGCATCGTTTATATCTTCTCACAGGACTTTACGGTTTTTGGCGGCTCATTGTCAGAAACCTTTGCCCAGAAAATTTGCAAGGTGATGGATCAGGCCATGAAAGTGGGAGCTCCGCTCATTGGCATCAACGATTCGGGCGGAGCACGTATTCAGGAAGGTGTGCGCAGTCTGGCTGGTTATGCCGAGATATTTCAGCGCAACATTATGGCTTCGGGAGTAATACCGCAGATTTCCGCCGTTTTTGGCCCTTGTGCCGGCGGGGCTGTGTATTCTCCGGCCCTCACCGACTGCATCATCATGAGCGACAAAACCAGCTACATGTTTGTAACTGGCCCCAAGGTAGCCAAAACCGTTACCGGTGAAACCATTACCGAAGAAGACCTGGGCGGCGCCACAGTGCATGCTACCAAATCGGGTGTGGCACACTTTAGAGCCGACGACGAAGACGAAGGGATTTTACTGATTCGTAAGGTGCTGGAGTATCTGCCGCAGAATAATCTGGAAGAGCCAATCGTAACTGAGTGCAGCGACCCGATAGACCGCAGAGATGACAAGCTCAACGAGATTATTCCCGACAGCGCCAACACACCTTACGACGTAAAAGACATTATTTACACCATAGTTGACGATAGCGAGTTTTTGGAGTTTCACCGTCATTTTGCCAAAAATATGGTGGTAGGCTTTGCCAAATTTAATGGCCAGCCGGCGGGTATTGTAGCCAATCAGCCCAACTTCCTGGCCGGTGTTCTGGATATTGATGCTTCGCGCAAAGCAGCACGTTTTGTCAGATTGTGTGATTCGTTCAACGTCCCTATTATTACTCTGGTTGACGTTCCGGGATTTTTGCCGGGTAGCGGCCAGGAATATGGCGGTATCATTATCCATGGTGCAAAACTCTTGTTTGCTTATGGCGAGGCTACCGTTCCAAAAATTACAATCACACTGCGCAAGTCGTATGGCGGTGCCCACGACGTGATGGGCAGCAAGCAATTGCGTGCCGACATCAACTACGCGTGGCCTTCGGCAGAAATTGCCGTGATGGGTGCCAAAGGCGCCATCGAAGTACTCGAAGGACGCAAAATCCGCAGCATCGAAAACCCGGACGAGGCTGCCAAATATGCTGCCCAAAAAGAGGAAGAGTATCGCGTTAAATTTGCCAACCCATACGAAGCTGCCCGCTACGGCTACATCGACGATGTGATAGAACCCCGCAACACCCGCTTCCGCATCATACGGGCATTGCAGACTCTGGCAAACAAAAAAGAAGCGCTGCCGCCCAAAAAGCACAGCAATATTCCCTTGTAATTATTTATCAAAACTTTGATTACTATGATAATTAATGCGATCACAATAGATTTTTCGGCCATCAATGCCTTTACCACTTCGGTAGCATTGGTGGGATATGCCATTGTTTTTATTGTTTTGCTAATGCTCGCTTTCGTTTATGGCCTCATCCCAAAGGTGATAGCGCTTGATACCCGACGCCGGATGAAAAAAGCAGGCAAATGCGACGATTGCGAGATAGCCGATACAGAAGGCGATACTACGGCAGCCATTACCATGGCACTCTACATGCACCTCAACGAGCTGCACGACGAAGAGAGCAACGTTATCACCATCCGTCGTGTATCCAAACAATATTCGCCCTGGAGTTCAAAAATTTATGCTACCAACCCATACGTTAGAATGTAACAAAAAATGAAAAAATTTAAGTTTAAAATAAAAGGCCAGGATTACGATGTTGAGATTCTAAAATTTGATGAAGACATCGCGCATATCGATGTGAATGGCACCACCTACGATGTGGAAGTGCAACGAACCTACAAACAGCCTAAAACGCCTAAGCTGGTGCGTCAGGAAGTGCAAGCCCGCCGGCAGGACAGCAAGATAAAAAAGACCATTACCAAAACCGCTGGTCACGATGTGAAAATCCCGCTGCCGGGCAACATCATGCAGGTATTTGTAAAAAACGGCGATACTGTAAAACTGGGCGATAAGCTGGTGATGTACGAAGCCATGAAAATGGAGAATATCGTTGTAGCCGAAAAGGATGGTGTAATCCAAAACCTCTCGGTACAGCCCGGCGACACGGTGTTGCAAGAAGCCAAGATCATGGAAATAGCATAGCCGGCACATCGCTGTGGTATAAATGCTGATTTTATTAAAAGACAAAAACCAAGCACATCGAATGAAAAAATTTCTAACCGTCATTGGGATTATTGCAATCATAGCAACCCTATCGATGGCATTTCCCAAAACCGCTCTTACAGATTCCCAATCCGATACTACGCAGATTTCTCAGTCGGCGCCTGTTGCCGCTGATGATGGTATCGACGAAGTAGAGGCAGCCACGGGCGGCTTAAAAAAATTCTTCGCCTATACCGGATTTGCCAATGTTACCTCCGGGCACCTAATCATGCTTGTGGTGGGATTGTTCTTCATCTTTCTGGCCATACGTTACGACTATGAGCCACTACTGCTGATTCCTATTGGCGTGGGTATCCTTATCGGCAATATCCCTTTTATGCTCGATGCCGGACTTAAGCTGGGCATTTATGAATCGGGTAGCGTGATGAATTATCTTTATTTTGGTGTTACCGCCGGTATTTATCCACCGCTGATCTTCCTGGGCATTGGTGCCATGACCGATTTTTCGTCGCTTATCTCCAATCCCAAACTTATGCTTCTGGGAGCCGCTGCACAGTTGGGTATTTTCGCCACCTTTCTTGGCGCACTTATCCTGGGTTTTCATCCTGCTGAAGCCGGTGCTATTGGTATCATTGGTGGTGCCGACGGCCCAACCGCTATTTTCCTCTCCTCCAAGCTGGCCAACGGTATCAATATCCTTCCCGACGGAACTACCGTAAAAAACCTGATTGGTCCTATCGCCATCGCAGCCTATTCTTACATGGCATTAGTTCCGGTAATTCAGCCCCCGATCATGCGGTTGCTGATCACCAAAAAAGAACGCCAGATCAAAATGAAATCGCCGCGTGCAGTTTCTAAACTTGAGAAGATACTCTTCCCGATCATCGGACTCATTTTTACAGCATTCATTTCGCCTAGCTCGCTGCCACTTTTAGGAATGCTCTTCTTTGGCAATTTGCTCAAAGAAAGTGGCGTTACCAAGCGTCTGGCTGATACAGCCCGCAACGCACTCATCGACATAGTTACCATCATACTTGGATTAACCGTGGGCGCCTCTACCCAGGCCGACATCTTCCTCACAAGCGAATCGATACTTATTTTTGTGTTGGGTGCTGCTTCGTTCATGGTAGCCACAGCCGGCGGATTATTATTTGCTAAAGTGATGAATCTTTTCCTTAGCGACGATAACAAAATTAATCCGCTTATTGGCGCTGCCGGCGTTTCGGCGGTGCCCGACAGTGCACGTGTGGTACATGTGGAAGGTCTCAAGAGCAACCCCAACAACCACCTGCTCATGCACGCTATGGCTCCCAACGTTTCAGGAGTTATTGGCTCGGCGGTAGCTGCCGGTATCCTGCTCAGCTACCTTTTGTAATAATGTGTTTTCATTTTTTGATATTGATAAAACCGGCCCGTACTTCATGAGCCGGTTTTATTTTTGGTATCGAAGAGTTATTTTCTAATTGTAAAACTCCTGACCCACCGTAAAGCTATTGTCACATTTTTTAGATTTCTCTGCTGCACGTGCGGCAGAGAAATGACGAATTGGTGTGGAAAGGGGGGCGGTCATTGGTATGAAGTGAGGAATCTCATAAATATCCTTATCAGCTTGAAAACACAAAATACAATCCGTAAATATTTCTTTAGTAGAAATTGTATTGAATTACGATAGCAGAATTGTAACTCGTTGAAAAACAATTAGCAGGTCAGGAGGTCTGAAATTATAAATGTTTAGACAATACTATAAAGATTATGGTTAGCTCACCAGGGCATTACATAATTTCTGTTATACTTTTCTATCTTTTTAAGGTCGATCAGATTTTTCTATGAACCTTCGTTTTTATTATCTCCATTCTATTTTTGAATTATTACCTTCTTTACTTCCTTACCATTAGTTCCCGAGAGTTCGAGCAGATATAATCCGGGCTTCAAATCCGAAACATCCAGAACTATCTGCCCTCCTGTTGATCGAATCGAATTTTGACGGACTGCCTTACCGCTTTCATCATAAAAAATTATTTTGTTAATTTTTAAATCAAGATTGTTTGGGCGGATAATGAGCACATTATCCATCACCGGATTGGGCACGACCGAAAAACCGGATGAGGTATTTTCGTTGCTGTTGTAGCCTGTACTGTTGTCGGTAACCAGGAATTGTCCCATCATGCCCTCATCTTCGTGAAGCAGCATGTGGCAATGATACATAAATGGAACCTCATCATCGGCGAAGTCGCTGAATTGTGCAATAAAACGAACTGTTTCCATCGCGTTGACCAGTACCACATCTTTGCGTCCGGCTTCACTGGCCGGCGGTGCTATACCGTTTTTGTCGAGCACAAAAAACTGCACATCGTGAATGTGAAAAGGGTGCGCTATGGGTGATTGATTGATAAGATTCCAAATTTCGATGTTGTCGAGCGGAATGTTAAAGTTTATGCTGTCCATCTGGAAACTTTGCCCGTTGATGAGGAATCTGCCATTAAGCGCATTGGGACCCATCGTTTCGGGCGTAAATGTAAGCGTGCGGGTAATGTTTGCCTGTGATTCTGGAATCGGATTGAGCGTAACAAGGTTGCCGGGAATAGTTGTGATCGGGTTTGCAGTGGGATCGGTAACATGCATGTTTAGTACAACGAAGTCATTGCCGTTCATCGGGTTTGGATTGTATCCGTTGAGTGTCATCATGGTCATCAAGCCGGGATAAGTGGCTCCGTACATGCCGTTGGGAAGCTCAGAGGCATAGCTCATAAGCTGAACATCGGTGCCTTGTTTGTTTGTCAGGTCGAGTAGTATTTCTGCCCTTTCGCCCGGAGCAAGCCTGAGGCGGTTCACCGGATTGGTATGACTTAGCAGGCCACCGTCGCTGGCAATCTGATAAAATCCGGTATTGTTGCTCAATCCCAACTGAAAAACCCTTTGAGATGACCCATTGAGCAACCGAAGCCTGACTACCTGAGCAGGCACCTCCAGCAAGGGATCTATCGTGGCATTCACCATCAATACATCATCCGAATTGGAATGCACCAGGATTTGATTGTTATCATCAAAATCCTTGGTCTGGATCACCACCGGAAAGTCGTCGACGGCATAGGTGCGGGGAAGTACGAGGGCAGCTTCCTCTGCATCCTTTACTATGATGAGGCTCGCAATACCTTTGGAAACATGTTTATCGGTTCGTGCATGTAGATGCGGGTGGTACCAATATGTTCCGGCTTTATCCAGGATGGTGAAAACCGGATTCCAGGAGGTATTTGGCGGAATGACCGAATGGGGTCCTCCATCGCTCACTGCCGGTACGTGCATACCGTGCCAGTGCATGGTTGTGGAGTCTCCGAGGTGATTGATTACTTCGAGGCTAACTTCTTCACCTTGTTCCATGATGAGCACAGGCCCCAGGATGGGACCGTTTGCACCCATGGTTTGCGTAGCTGTGCCGGGGAAAATTTGCATCTCGTGGTTTTCGAGCGTTAGGATAAAGTTGTTGCCCATTAATGTGTCTGGAATCAGGAGCATGTTTTGGGCTGTTACCGTGGATACCAGGGCGAGTAATATGATAATCGCAGATACTGATTTTAATAGATTCTTCATGATTTGTTTTCGATTTATGTGATTATTGTTTTTCTTATTTAATTACTTCTCTTGTTTCACCACACTTCAGCATCACCTCCCCAAAGTAGGGATTCCGTATCTGTTTGCTTTCGCTTAGCCAGTAAGCACCCTGATTATCAAAGGCCATGGGACAGTATTGATAATAAGTGGTTTTTCCATCCAGGCCAAAAGTTTTAAGGCTGTTGTAAAGTGCCTGATTAAAACGGCCGAATGCTTCGCGTTGCTGTTCGATATCGGATGATTGGCTTATTGCCTTTAAGGCGCTGCTTAATGTTTTAGTTTGATCCATCCATGCGATATGGGCATCGCCTTGCAACAATTCCATGTTCACCTTGTCCAGGGCAAGCATTACATCATTTGCTTTGGCACTTGCCTTTTTCGCATCGGTATCAACAAATGCGTTTTTCATGTCGATGTAGGCATCGTAAACGCGGGTCAGTTGTGCGTTGAATTTCGGATCGGGTTCCATCGCTTTGCCCGCCGTTCTCGGGCTGGTGTGGTTTTCGTTTGTTGCGGAATGTTCAGTTTGGGTAGAGCTTCCGTTGCCGCTGCTCATTTCCATCCCGCCATGGTTATGACCGGTCATGGCGGGGCCGCCCTGGGGGTTCATCATACTTGGCTTTCCGGCCAGTTGGGCAGCCGCGTCGATGCTGAAGGTGCCGTTTATAGCAATTTCTTCGCCTTTTTGCAGGCCGTTTTCGATGATGTAACTTTCGCCCAGTGCAGGACCGAGCGTTACCTGACGCATTTTAAAATTCACCCCTTGCTCCGTTTCAGATTTTACATAAACCACCGAACGTTGACCCGTCCACATCACGGCGGTTTTAGGAACAACTACTGCATCCTGTCGATTGGCTAATTTGGCTTCAACAGTTCCCGAAACAAACATTTCGGGCTTTAGTTTCAGTCCGGGATTGCTCGTTGCTACCCTTGCTTTGGCCACCCGTGTTTTCGGGTCGATCACCGGATCGAGAAAGGAAATCGTTCCGTGAAATGATTCTCCCGGAAGGGAGGCTACGGTAAATTCTACTTTGTCACCTTTTTTTATCCAGGACATATCCGATTCATACACATCCAAGAGTACCCACACTTCCGACAGGTCGGCAACTTGATAAATGGCTTCACCGGTACGGACATAATTGCCCGGATCCACCATCTTTTTAATCACATATCCCGATACATCGGCGCGGATATCAAAGGTTTCGCCGGCCTGACCCGATTGCAAAATCTGATCAATTTGAGCATCCGTAAGTTTCCAGTTTTTCAACTTTTCTTTGGCGGCAATGAAAAGCTGTGGCTGCGTTTCTTTTATTTTTTGCGCTTCAAACAATTCCTGTTGTGCAGTTACCAATTCAGGCGAATATACCGAGGCTATCTTCTGGCCTTTTTGCACATATTCGCCGGTAAAATTCACCATCAGTTGTTCTATCCTTCCGGGGATGTGGGAGGCCTGGGCATATACCAATCGTTCATCTTCCTGAATTTTGCCATTGAGCCTGACTTGTTTTACGGGAGCCACAGCACCCACAGCGGCTGTTTGAATATTTGCCAGTGCCATAGCTGTTGGCGACATACTGATTGCCATCGGATCGATTTCGTCGTTTTGATCGGCTTCGAGCGGAATCAAATCCATTCCGCATATCGGGCAATCACCCGGCTCGTTTTGCCGTATTTGCGGATGCATGGAGCAGGTCCAGATTTGTTGATTTGATGATGTGTTGATTTGCTGATGTGTTGATTTTCTGATATGTTGATTGGTTGATTCTGTGGATTGATGATTTCCCACAAAATACCCAATCAAAGCTCCGGTGAGCAAAATGGCAATCAGAATTGCTAAAGTTTTTTTATTAGATTTCATCGTTATTATTTTTTAGATTTAGCAGATGAGATTATTTTACCGAGTAACTTTTGGATGGATAGCAACATGGCCTTCGTCCTGGTAGTAGGGGGTGGGTAATTTTCCGCTTTTCCGCATAGTAGCAGCCAGTAATCGGTTTCTATTGCTTCTTTATGGGCTATTTTAAGTTTATGAATAAAATCAGCCCTGCTTTCGCAGCTTTGTGCTTCCCGGATATTGGCTCCAATACTTGTCCCCGATTTTAAAAGTTGGCGTGCTATCACGTATTTGCGATTGCTCTCCAATAATTCTGAATATTGTATGATCTCCAAAGCAAATTCAAAGCTTAAATCCAAAACCTCATTTCTATGTTCCATAATTATCTATTTTTTAATGTTCATATTAATTTTCCTCATCAATTATATCCCCACATCCTCACATCCCCCCATCCCCACATCCCCACATCAGCATATCAGCACATCCTCACATCCTCACATCCCCCCATCCCCTGTAAGATTTTTCAGTCTGGCCAGCTCAATCTGATATTGCACTTCTGCCGTGGCCACCATTTTTTCGTATTTCAGCAATTGCTGTTGCATGCGCAGCACTTCTTCAAAATCTTTCCCGGTATTGGCATAAGCCGAAAATAAAAGATTCAGCACCTGGTTGGATTCCCGGATTTGCTGTTGGTACAGTTCGATCAATTCTCTTTGCTGGAGCATCTGAAACCAGGCAAGTTCGTAATCGGCAGTGAGCGAATTGATGGCTTCATCTTTTTGCAAGGAATAGCTCTCCTGCATCAGTTGCGCCTCTTTTGCAGCAGCTTTGTACTTGCTTCTGAAAATGGGTATGCTCATCGTTACCATGGGCATTAGCACGTCTTTGCCGTTATCGGGCATGGAAAGCTCGCTGCGTTTATCCACAATTGTATAATCCAGGCCGAATCCCATCTTTGGTAAAGCTTGTTTTTGGGCCACTATTTCGGTGGCTTTGCTGGCTTTCATTTTTAGCTCCAGCGCGTTCAACACCGGATTGCGGGTCAGCAAAGAATCTTGTCGGAAGTGATCGGCTAAAGGTCCGGCAACGAGGGGCTCGTCAATATCAACCTTGTGATCAGCCTCTCTGTTGAGCAGCTTATTAAAAGTGGTGAGCAGCGATTTTTCTTTTTGGTTCAGAATGCTAAGGTTAGTAATGGCATCCTTTAGCATAATGTCAACGCGCAAAACATCCACCATGGGAGCAGTCCCGTTTTTGAATTTGGAATTGGCAATGTTTTTATAGGATTGCAAAATGTCGATATTTTCCTCTTCTATCTGTTTCCATCGGTTTAGCTCGTACAAAGGATAATAGGCTGCTGATACCTGGTAAAACAACTTATTGCGAGCATCGAGAAACGACTGATATTTGGCTTCCGCCAATAAAGCTGCAGCATCGGCTTGTGCTTGCAGTGTGCCAAACCACGGAAACATTTGCGACAACGAAAATTTCATCCTTTGCGCCCCCACGCGTGTTTCTACCGGCAAAAGAAAATATCCGAACGAAAAAGTGGGATCGGGCAAGGAACTTACCTGCGGTACTTTTTGCATGGCTGCTTCAAACTCCTTGTATTTGGCTTGCAGACCCGGGTTGTTCTCGGATGCTGCTTGAAAGTATTCATCCAGCGTTTGGGCCTGACCCGTTGTAATTCCAAGAATCGCCAGGAATATGATATTTACAATGAACTTCATGATTGTATCTTTTTTAGTTTTCGTTCTTCCCTGAAACTATATAGAACCGGCACCACAAAAATGCTAATCAGGGCTACCGCCATACCACCAAACGAAGGGATGGCCATCGGGATCATAATATCGGCTCCCCGCCCGGTGGAGGTAAGCACAGGAAGCAGGGCTATCATAGTTGTGGCTACGGTCATCAGCGCAGGGCGTATCCTTCGTAAACCGGCTTCGGCTACGGCAGCCCTTACTTCTTCCAGATTAGCCGGCCGGTTGCGCTCAAAGCTTTGATCGAGATAAGTGGCAATCAGCACGCCATCGTCGGTGGCAATGCCAAAGAGCGCAATAAATCCTACCCACACCGCTACGCTCAGGTTGATGGTGTGCATCTGGAACAAATCGCGCATATTGGTGCCGAATACAGAAAAATCGGCAAACCAACCCTGGCCATAAAGCCAAAGCATCAGGAATCCTCCGCTGAATGCCATCGCAATTCCAGAGAAAACCATCAGCGAAGTGGAGACGGATTTAAACTGGAAGTAAAGAATTAGAAATACCAAAACCAAAACAATAGGCACAATAATCGACAGGCGTTTTTGGGCGCGTACCTGGTTTTCGTAATTTCCAGAGAATTTAAAACTTATGCCTGCCGGAACGATTAAGTCGTCCGAATCGATCCTATCCTGAATTACTGTTTGCGCATCGTTTACAACGGTTACCTCCGAAAAACCATCCCGTTTATCGAAAAGCACATAACCGGTCAGGAATGTGTCTTCGCTTTTGATAGCTTGAGGTCCACGCTGGTATTCAATGCGCACAAGTTGCTTTAGCGGGACTTGTGCTCCGGTGGGTGTAGGTATCAAAATTTTACCAAGCGATTCGGGGTCGTCCCTAAGTTCGCGCGGGTAGCGCACCCTTACCGGGAATCGTTCGCGGCCTTCCACGGTTGAGGTAATCTGCATCCCGCCAATAGCCGTTTCGATGGTTTGCTGCACATCTTCCACATTCAATCCATAACGGGAAATTTCGTCGCGGTTAATATTCAGGTGCAGATAAGGTTTTCCTACTATCCGGTCGGCAAACACAGCTTCCGCTTTTACCGATGGTACCTCTTTGAGGATTTCTTCGAGCTTCATACCAAATTGCTCTATGGTGCCAAGGTCGGGGCCATAAACTTTTATCCCCATGGGGGCACGCATGCCGGTTTGCAACATTACCAGGCGGGTTTCGATGGGTTGAAGTTTGGGAGCAGAAGTTACACCCGGTATTTTGGTAACGTTTACAATCTCTGTCCAGATATCATCCGGCGATTTGATGTGCGGACGCCAGTTGCGGAAGAACGCTCCATGATCATCCGGAATCAGTTCTTTCGCAACAACACCACGTTGTAAAGCTTCTTCATTGGAAAGGGTGTCGCCGCCTGCAAGAATAAAGCGCTCTTTTTTATCTGTTTTAAACCTAACCCGATGCCCTTTTTCGTTGAGCATATATTCAGGCTTGTAATTGATGATGTTTTCGTACATCGAAATGGGAGCCGGGTCGAGCGCAGATTCAGCTCTTCCGAGTTTGCCCACCGTGAGTTCGACTTCCGGAATTTTGGTCAATAACATATCCAGTTGTCCAACCACCTTTCGGTTGAATTCGATGCCGGAATGGGGCATTGAAGTAGGCATTAGCAAAAAGCTGCCTTCATCGAGCGAAGGCATAAATTCTTTGCCAATGCCAGGGAAAGCATGCGTTAACCCAGACCATACTTTGGTAGTGCGGACATCCCATCCCACTTTGTCAAAACCTTTTCCCACAAATCCAAACATGGTATTGAAACCCATCCATGAAATGATTCCTATAAGAATGAGAAAAGATGGGACGAGCAAGAAAGTCACCTTATTATTAAGACTCCACGAAAGAATGTATTTATAATAATATTCCAACAATAGAAAACCGCCGAGGATAATACCCACCAGCAAAGTCACAAAAATGAAATTGGTTATCAGGCTGCGCGAAGCTCCCAAAGGTAGCCAGTATTTGGCAAGTAGCCAGGTTACGGCAATTGCAGAAATTATTATGGCAGAATGTTTAAGCATCCAATATGCCAAAGATTTTATTAATTGCCAGGCTTTTGAATTGTCATTTGCATTAAGTGGCCGTTTGTTTTCTGCTAACAGTTGGCTTAGGATTCCTGAAATTCCAAAAGCAAGTATTATCATGCCTGCCCATACAAATCCTACGATAAGTAAAACTATTCCCAGGGGCACCAGCGTAATGTTGAGCCAGCGGGCAATATATTTCTTTTTGATTTTTGCACCAAAAACCCAATGTGCGAAAGCCGGCAAAAAAATTAGCGCCACAATGAGGGCGGCCACCAGCGCAAATGTTTTTGTAAATGCCAATGGTCCGAAAAGTTTGCCTTCGGCGGCCTGCATGGTAAATACCGGTATAAAACTAACTATGGTGGTGGATACTGCC
Source organism: Clostridia bacterium (assembly GCA_009928785.1). Lineage (GTDB taxonomy): Bacteria > Bacteroidota > Bacteroidia > Bacteroidales > 4484-276 > SABY01. Next base: position 12,868 of record SABY01000041.1, read on the forward strand.
GTAAGGATTGCTGAGCTCACTTCGGAAGCACCGTCGTAAATGGTATTGAGGAGTTTCCTTTCGGGTGGCGCCGCGTCGATGTGTTTCAGGATATTCTCCGTCATAATAATTCCCAAATCTACCATGGTGCCAATAGCTATGGCAATACCCGAGAGAGCCACAATATTGGCATCCACATGAAAGTAGCGCATAGCGATAAAAACCATGAGTACAGCGATGGGCAGCAAACTGGATATTAACAATGAAGCTCTTAGGTTGAGCACCATTACGATAACCACCAAAATGGCAATGAGGATTTCGAGTGACAAAGCTTCTTCCAGTGTGCCGAGCGTTTCGTAGATCAGTTGCGAGCGATCGTAAAATGGTACAATGGTAAGCTGGCTCTCCACGCCGTTGGCCAGGGTTTTTTTTGGAAGGCCTGGAGAGATTTCAGCAATTTTATCTTTTACATTATTGATTACCTGCAACGGGTTGGCACCAAAGCGGGCCACTACCACACCGCCTACTACTTCGGCTCCATCTTTATCCAGCGCGCCTCTCCGGGTGGCAGGCCCCAACGAAACCACACCAATATCCTGAACGCGTATCGGAACATTCTCCTGCATGGCAACAACCGCTTTTTCGATGTCTTCCACCTTTTTGATATAGCCCAAGCCACGCACCAGGTATTCTGCCTGATTGATTTCGATGGTTTTGGCGCCCACATCCCTGTTCGATTTTTGGACGGCCTCCATTACTTTGTGTAGCGGTATGTTGTAAGCCTTCAGCGCGTCGGGGTTTACGTCGATCTGGTATTCCTGCACAAAGCCGCCAATGGATGCTACTTCCGAAACCCCTTCGGTGGCGTTGAGCCCATATTTAACATAAAAATCCTGAACCGTGCGTATTTCATGCAAGTCCCAGCCTCCTGTGGGATTCCCGTTTTTGTCGCGCCCTTCGATGGTGTACCAATATACCTGCCCCAAAGCGGTGGCGTCGGGACCGAGCGCAGGTTGCACGCCCGGTGGCAACAAACCCGAAGGCAGGGAGCTAAGTTTTTCGAGTATCCGCGAACGCGACCAGTAAAACTCAACATCATCCGAAAAGATGACGAAAATGCTGGAAAAGCCAAAGATAGATGAACTACGGATAGATTTCACCCCTGGGATTCCCAATAAATACGTGGTAAGGGGATACGAAATCTGATCCTCAATATCCTGCGGCGAACGTCCAGGCCACGGGGTGAAAACAATCTGCTGGTTTTCGCCAATGTCGGGGATAGCATCTACGGGTACCGGGTCTTTGGGTAATATGCCCATATCCCAACCAAAGGGAGCGGTTACAACACCCCAGCTTACAAAAAGTACCAACACCAAAAAGGTAACCAGCTTGTTTTCGAGAAAAAAACGAATGATTTTATTTAACATACTGTTTCAATTATGCATTTTTAAAATGATTAATAAAGCACCGAAAGGGACTTTGTGATTTACACAAAACCCGTCGGTTTAATCATCTTAAAATCATAAAAGAAAAGCCTGCTGTAGTGTAAGGATTCGTCGGATTGTGGGTGGGGGAGGAGCCTCGATAATTTCGTGGCTAACAAATGCTGTTTCTGAGCAATCGAAGTTTTCTTCCACTAATAAATCGTATCCAAAAACTGGATGCTCTGTCTGATTGGGGATGGAGGAAATGACGGGTATCGAAAAATCTGCTTTGAGTTGAAACACCTCCGTTTCGTTGTGGCAGCAGTTGGCCATATCGCAGCACGACTCGGCATCCGTAAACAAGGAAACCGAAACCAGATCGTCCTGGCAGTAATGCTTAGACACAACCATTCCTATTGTTGTTACCAACAAAACAAATGATAAGGCGATATGGATTATTCTCTTGAGCATCATTTTGCGTTAGCTTTATTAAACAACTACTTTTTAAAAAAGTTTCTGTTGTTGTTCCTGACTGCCCACCTCTATTACACCGAGGAATGAAAATATCACCAAAATCTAATTGGTTTTTTCACACCGTAATTGCAGCACCAATGGTTTGAAGTAGTCTGAGCTTAACATTTTTACATAGCGACACCCCGGAAAAGAATAGTGAGAATAGTCCGGCTCTTCCTCCCGTTCATCATTTCCTGCCAAAGTCGGCCGGTATCTCGCCCCATTTTTCGGTGTTCCATTTCAGGATGGGAATTTCTACAGGATTATTTTTGAGCCACGTTTCGGCGCGGGTTATTAGTTCAAAAACCTCTGCGTTGCGCGGCGTGGGTTTCAGGAGGGTTTTTGCTTTTTTGTTGCGTACCCAGGCCATGGCCGTAAGCGAATCGGAATAGACTGGGATTTTCTGCTTTCGTTTGTGCAGTAGAGCCAGCACATGCACCAGCGCCAGAAACTCGCCGATGTTGTTGGTGGCATCCGGGAATGGCCCGTGATGAAATATTTGTTTTTTTGTTTTGGTGTGCACGCATTGGTACTCCATCAGACCGGGGTTTCCGCTGCAGGCAGCATCCACCGAGAGGCTTTCCCACACAGGGCCCGCGCCCGATTCCTCAGGCGCAGGCGTATTCTTTTTGGTATTAAGATATTGCCACATGTTGCCGGCAAAAGCCCGCTTAGCCTCCGCTTCGGTTTCGAATGATTTGTAAAAGGCCTTTTCAAAACCTTCCACCTGCGCGCGGCACGCTTCCCAGTTGTCGTATATGCCAGGCGCCACTCCCTTCCACACCACATAATATTTCCTGCTTTTTTTGGTCATGGTTCAAAAAAGTTAAATTTGCCTCTTTTCTTTTCAAAAAGAATGCAAAGATGAAGAAATTTATTTTTTACCTTTTTATCCTGGGCGGCATTGCAGTGGTGGTTTATACGCTGGCAACCCATCCGTTGGAAGCGCACAGGAGCAAAGCCGAAAATTTTGAGCTGCTGATCGCCGGAATGCTGGCGCTGTTTTTATTGATAGCGGGCGCCTACGGTTTGTATGCTGAGCATTTGTGGCGGCATTTCAGGGCACAGGGCAAGCGCGAAAATCTTTGTGTGGAAGCCAATTATTATGTGCGGCGCAAAGGATTTGCCGGGCGTGTGTTTCTGTTTCCTTTTATCAAAATAAAATCTACAAGCTCTTTATTTATCGCTATTCTGGGCGCGCTGGCCTGGGTGGTCATCATTGCTATTGTGCTCAATGTGGTGGCCGGACTGTCGAAATAATGCCGGCATATCTTTTACAAGACGCTAAATTTTAATACTATGAAAACCCGTTTACTTTCCGTTATCGCGCTCCTTTTACTATCAACTTTATTTGCTTGTCGCAATGATGTTGAGCTTGTACAGGTGCGTACCTTCGACGATGCTGTGTGGCAGCGTTTTGATTATTTGCATTTCAATTTTCAGATCGAGCAGCCTGAAGGCGAATACAAAGTGCTGGCATTGGTGCGCTACACGGATGCTTTTCAGGATGAAGATTTGCCGATAAATGTGGTACTGGCGTTGCCTTCGGGCGAAGAGCGCATCAGGGAATATGTGCTCGGGTTGCGCGATAAAAACAAGAAGCCGCTGGGAACTTTGCGAGAAGGTGTTTACGAGTTCACCACGTCACTACATGATGGACTTACAATTGGCGAATCGGGGAAAATGCACGTGGAGATCGAGAACCTTCGCAGCAAAGCGGTTACCGAAGGCATTGTAGCTTTCGGGATTATTCTTGAGACCCGGTAGTCTCTTCGTCGCTGTTGGCTTCAGGAGTAGTGCTCTCAGTGTCGTCGCCCAGTATTTTTTTCACTTTAAGCCGGTCGATGATCAGCCGGCGCCGCAGCAGCTCCACATCGCGGAACTTTTTTTCGACACGCGTGTGGTCCAGAAAATAAAGCGTCACCTCCTGGCCATACAAATCCTCATCAAAATCGAAAAGATGTGCTTCGATGGTAAGCTTGTTTTCTTTGAGTGTTGGCCGTATGCCAATGTTGCTCATGCCTTTGTAGAGCTTATCATTCCATTCGAGCAAGATGGCGTACACCCCGTATTCGGGAATAATTTTGTTGGGTTCGTCGGGCTGGATATTGGCGGTGGGAAAGCCCAGCTTCCGCCCCAACTGGTTGCCCATTACTACTTTGCCGGAGATGGAAAAGTTGTAACCCAGGAATTTTGTAGCTGCTTTCATATCGCCGCGGCGGATAGCTTCACGAATCTTTGAGCTACTCACAGCGGTTTCGTCGAGTTCCTGCATGGCTACTTTTTCCACCTCAAAATCATATTTTTTACCCATCTCCGTAAGGAATTCGAGATTGCCTTTGCGGTCGGCACCAAAATGATGGTCGTAGCCAATGATTACCTTTATGGGATGCAGCGGCTCCACCAGATATTTTTTGATGAAATCTTCGGAAGAGGTCTTGGCAAATTCTTTTGTAAATTCCAGGCAAATCAGTACGTCAACGCCAAGTTTCTCAAAAATCTTCATTTTTTCTTTTCGTGAGATAATCAGACGCAGGTCGTAGTTGGGCTGCAATACTGTGCGGGGATGCGGATAAAATGTCACCACCACACTTTTGCCGCCAATGGTGCTGGCGGTATGCACCAGCTCACCAATCACTTTTTGGTGGCCGATGTGCAGCCCGTCGAAGGTGCCGACGGTCACCACCGGTTTATGAATAGGATCGATAGCTTGTATTCCGTTATAAACTTTCACTTTTTCCTTTTTGAAAAACATTAAACATTCTTCACCAGTCCCTGTTCGATGAGCCTTTTGGCTATCTGCACGGCATTGGTGGCGGCACCTTTGCGCAGGTTGTCGCTAACCACCCACATGTTGAGGCTGTTGGGCTGAGAGAAATCGCGACGAATGCGCCCTACAAAAACTTCATCTTTGCCCTCAGCATATAGTGGCATAGGATAAACGGCTTCCGCCGGATGGTCGTAAACCACCACGCCAGGCATTTGCTGCAGAAGGCGGTGCACTTCGGCTATTTCAAAATCATTAATAAACTCCACATTAACAGCTTCCGAATGGCCGCCCATTACCGGCACGCGCACCACAGTAGCAGTGATTTGCATTTGGTCGTCGCCCATAATTTTCCGTGTTTCGTTCACCAGCTTTTGCTCTTCGGTAGTGTAGCCCGTTTCGTCGAAGGCGCCGCCATGCGGCAATACATTGCGATGGATAGGATGTGGATACGCTTTTCCGGTGGCCTTGATGCCGTTCTCTTCGGCGAGCAGTTGCTCCACGCCTTTCATGCCCGAGCCAGTCACCGATTGATAAGTCGAAACGACCACCCGACGGATGCGATAGCGCGCATGTAGCGGAGCCAACGCCATTACAAGCTGAATAGTAGAACAGTTGGGATTGGCGATGATGTGCGTCTGGCTGCTGAGGGTGTGCGCGTTGATTTCGGGCACCACCAGCGGCACGTTAGTGTGCATGCGCCAGGTTGATGAGTTGTCGATGACAAAGGTGCCCGCTTTCGCAAATTTTTCAGTCCAGGCCAGCGCCACCTCGCCGCCAGCAGCGAAAAGCGCTATGTCAGGCCGGGTGGCCAAACACTGATCCAAGGGAAGCACCACGAGCCGGCCTCCGTCGTAATTCACCTGGCGCCCGGCCGATCGTGGCGAGGCAGCAGCAAGTACCACTGCTTCAGCAGCAGGTTTTTGCTCTGCGAGAACGTTCAGCATTTTTTGTCCTACCAGGCCGGTAGCACCTACCACAGCTATCTTCATGGTGCGTCAGAGGTTTGTTTCTTAATGAAGTGGGGCAAAAATACTATATTTACACTTTCTTTTTGGCGCCTAAAAAAATCGTGATCATGAAGACATTTAGCTTTCTAATGATACTGCTGCCGTATTTTCTTGCGGCGCAGGTATTCGATGATTTCTCAGATGGGAATTTTACCGAAAATCCCGCCTGGCAGGGTAATACCGGTCAGTTTGTGGTGAATGACGACCTCATGCTACAGCTCAACAGCGAAGGCGAAAACACTTCTGTACTTACCACCGTTTTGGATGCTGGGGCGCCAATGGAATGGCGTTTCAGAATAAAGCTGGCCTTTAGCCCGTCCACGAACAATTACGCGCGGTTTTATCTGGCCAGTGATGCTGTCGATCCGCTTGCCGCGCAACAGGCATGGTTTGTTCAGTTTGGCGAAAGTGGCTCCACCGATGCCATCGAACTTTATAGGCAGGAGGGCGCCGCGCTTACTTCCATTTGCCGGGGCACCGAAGGATTAATTGCAAATTCCTTCGACCTGTGGCTGCGTGTACGTGTGGATGAAGATGGAAACTGGAGCATCGAACAGTCGGACACACCACAAAATCTTTGGCAGCCTGAAGCGCAGGGTGTTGGCACTTTCCCTCAAGGAAATTACAGCCTTGGCGTATTGTGTAAATATACCGCCAGCAACAGCACGCGTTTTTATTTTGATGACGTGTATGCCGGCCCCATTGATGTGGATGTGCAGCCACCCAAAGTGTTGCAAGTGCAGGTAGCAGGCAGCAATTTGCTCGACGTTTTTTTTGATGAGGCCATCGACCAAGCGGATGCTGAAACACTATCTAACTATTATTTAGCCCCTCAGTTAGGAAATCCATTAGTTGCCGAGCGCGAAGCCGAAAACCCGGCGCTGGTGCATCTTGCCTTCGACCGCGACTTCCCCAACGCCACGCAACTCACCATTACCATCCAAAATATCGCCGACCTGGCCGGCAATGTCATGCAACCCGATACGATTTCTTTCAGCATTTTCACCCCTGCGGCGCATGATGTTGTTTTCAACGAAATAATGGCCGATCCTTCCCCACCTGTAGGATTGCCTGATTGGGAATATTTAGAATTATTTAATCAAACTAATTTTGATATAAATCTCGATGGGTGGAAACTACTGATTGGTTCTACTGAAAAAGATTTTTCAAATGTTACCATTGCCGCCAGGGATTTTCTGATTTTAGGCCATCAGGATGCTGCCCCGAATTTTCAATTTGCCGGTTCTTTTTATGGATTTTCTTCTTTTGCCCTCACCAATGCCGGCCAACAACTGGTGTTGCTGAATCCACAGGGCGCTGTAATTTCGGCTGTAAAATATACCGATACCTGGTACAACGATCCCAACAAAGATGAAGGCGGCTGGTCGCTGGAGCAAATAGACCCATCCAATGCATGTGGCGGCGAGGCCAACTGGACTGCCTCTGTAAGCCAGCTTGGCGGCACACCCGGAAGTGTAAATTCTGTGGATGCTGTCAATCCCGACATCACACCACCTTTTGCGCAGCGCATCGAAATTGCAGATTCGGTTTCACTGATCCTGCATTTTTCCGAACCCATGGACAGCCTGCAACTGGCAGCCACCAATTTGTACGAAGTCCAACCGGGTTCGCTGCAACCTGTTGATGCAATTCCTGTTTTTCCGGATTATCAAAAAGTTCTGCTGCATTTTGCATTGCCTTTTTCCGCCACCACTATTTATACCTTGTCCCTTACGGGAAATATTACCGACTGCGCAGGCAATTTAGCCGATCTGGCCAAAACCGTGCAGTTTGGCTTGCCTGCTGATGTGGCACCCGGCGATGTGGTGATAAACGAAGTGCTCTTTAATCCAAAAGATGATTTTGTGACTGGCGTTGATTTCGTGGAAATCTACAACCGATCCAATAAAATCATCGACTTGTCGAAAATGATGCTGGCCACCGAAGATAAAATGACGGGGTCAATTAGCAATCCTAAAAATATTAGTGAAAACAGTTTTTTGTTTTTTCCGCAGCAATATCTTGTGCTTACCACCAAACCGGCGGTGGTGATACAGCAATATTTCACCTCCGCACCCGAAAATTTTCTGCAGCTTTCTGGTTTGCCTTCCTACAGCAACGATGCGGGTGTGGTGGTGCTCACCACGCTCTATTTCGAAACCATCGACCGGTTTGCTTATCGCGAAAGCATGCACTACCCTTTGCTTTCCACTTACGACGGTGTATCGCTCGAACGCATCAATTACGGACGTCCGGCCACCGACAGTACCAACTGGCACTCGGCAGCACAGGACGCTGGGTTTGCTACTCCCGGTGTTCAAAATTCGCAGTTCAGTCCGTTGCTGGTGGCGGATGATCCGATCACATTGGCACCCGAAATCTTTTCACCCGACAACGATGGCTCCGACGATGTGCTGAACATCCATTACAATTATCAGGAGCCTGGGCGCAATGCCAGCATCACCATCTACGATGCCCGTGGCCGCAAGGTTCGCCAGTTGGTCGATCATGAGCTCCTGGGCACTTCCGGCCAGTTTTCGTGGGATGGCCTCGACGACAATCGGCAGAAGGCAGACATCGGCATCTACATCATCTATGTTGAAGTTTTCGATCTGAATGGTAATGTCGATCACTACAAAAAAACGGCAGTGCTTGCCACGCGGCTTTAGCTGAAACCGCCAATCCGGCGGGATGCAAGCCTTGAGCGCAGCGGAAGGATGGCAGCTCTAAAACAGGTTCTTCAAATTTGTGTTTTTTAAAAAAGATTTCGGTGCGCTGCACCTTAATTTTTCAAATGGTGGAATTTTCTACAAATATGACGGTGCGCTGCACCTCAAGAAGTTTTAAACATATACCCGCCAACAATTAATAAGCGAAATTCAATCTTTCTTCTCATTTCGCATTCTGTACATTTGATAATAAATGCGCCACGAGTAGCAATTGAAATCTCAAACAAAAAAATAAATATCTTGTTTGATATACTTTAAAGATATACTTTAAAGATATACTTTTGGTGCATTAAAAAGTAGAAATTATGAAAACTGTATCATTAAAAATTGACGATTCAATTTTTGGAGAAACTGAAAAGATTCTTTCCAAAATACAGAAACCGAGAAACAGGTATATAAACGATGCAATTGATTACTATAATCGAATGCAAAGACGTGCCATTTTAGAAAAAAAACTCAGGGAGGAGTCTGATTTGGTAAATATAGATTCCATGACGGTACTTAAAGATTTTGAGGAGTTTGACTATGTCGATTAAACAATACGAAATCTGGATTGCGGATTTAAACCCACAAATTGGAACCGAAACCAGCAAAACCAGACCTGTTCTCATAATCCAAACAAATCTTCTAAATCAAATACCTCACCCCTCAACAATTATTTGTCCGATTACGACCAATGTTAATAATGATTCGGATGTTTTACGGGTACATTTAAAAAAAGGAGAAGCAAATTCAAATCAGAATTGTGATGTAATGATCGACCAAATCAGAGCAATTGATAATAAGCGACTAATGAAAAAAGTGGGCGATTTACCAAAATATTTAGTTGAAATCGTAAAGGAAAATGTATTGATAATACTTGATTTAGGATAGAAACGAACACCTGCTTATCTCTGGGCAAATACCCAACCATTGGCATGGTGATACCGCCATTATCTCTGGCGTAAACTTTTCATTTGCCGGCATAGGCCAGGGAGGCAATGCTCACTTTTACCTGATCGACGGTGAGCAGGGTCTGGGCACAGGCCTCGATAGTGGCGCCGGTGGTGATTATGTCGTCGATGAGCAGCAGGTGTTTTCCCCGGATTCGTTCGGGATATTGCACGCTGAATTTCCCCTTTACATTTTCGGCGCGCAGCAACCGCGACTTTTTGGTTTGTGTTTCGGTGGCAGTATTGCGATACAATACCTCCGTTTCCAGCCGTGATTTGAGCGTGGGTGCCATAGCATAGGCAATTACTTCACTTTGGTTGAAGCCGCGTTTTTTCTGTTTGCTCCAGTGGAGGGGCACCGGCACAATGGCATCGATGTGCCGGAAATTATCGCTTTGTCGCAGGTCGCGGGCAAAAAGTTCGCCCAGCAACAAACCAATTTCACGCCGGCCTTTGTATTTAAATCGGTGCATCATGTGTTGCACCCGGCCGGCTCGCGCGAAGTAGAGAAAAGAAGTAGCATATTGAAAATTGATACGACCCCAGAAAGTTGCCGCCACCGGATTGTCGGGATGCAGATGGAACTGAGTACGTGGCAAACGCATACGGCAGCGCGTGCACAGCGTTCGTTCATTGCGGTAAAGCAGGTTGCCACAGCTTTCGCAAACTACCGGGAAAAACAATTCGATAAAATCATGAAGCATCGACATGCCTCAAAAATACAAATTTCCAGATTTTGAACTTTTAAAAACTCTGTTCATACAAATATTACAGAGCATGCCCGTGACTGGTGAAAATGATCAACTGCCGATGATCAGATGGTAGTTTTTTTTGCCGCGCTGCGCCAGGATATATTTGTTGCGCAGCAGGCTGCTTTCGTTTATAATAAAATCTTCCGATACCTTTTCTTTATTGATGGCGATAGCGCCGCTTTTCAGAAATTCGCGTGTTTCGCGGCGTGAGGCGGTGACCGAAGTTTTTTCTGACAGGAATTCGACAATCGGAATCCCTTGCCTGATTTCGTCCATTGCCACCATGCTTTGCGGCACTCCCTCGAAGATGCTCAGCAGCAGTTGTTCGCTAAGTTTTTTGAGCGTGTCGGTGGTGCCTTGACCAAAGAGTAGCCCCGACACATCCACGGCAGCTTCGTAGTCGGCGGCAGAATGAATCATGGTGGTGACTTCGCGGGCGAGCACTTTCTGTAGCTCGCGCCGGTGCGGTTCCAGGCGGTGCTGTTCGATCAATGTTTCGATTTCTTCTTTGGGCAGCAGCGTAAAAATCCTGATATACCTCTCGGCGTCGTCGTCGGAGGTGTTTATCCAAAACTGATAAAAAGCATACGGCGAGGTTTTTTCGGGATCGAGCCACACGTTGCCTTCTTCGGTTTTGCCAAATTTGCCACCGTCGGCTTTGGTGATAAGTGGGCAGGTGAGCGCATAAGCATTGTGCTCGTGGCCCAGCTTGCGGCGTATCAGTTCGGTGCCCGTTATAATGTTGCCCCACTGGTCGGAGCCGCCCATTTGCAGCTTGCAGTTGTGCTGCTGGTATAAAGTAAGGAAGTCGGTTCCCTGCACCAGTTGGTACGAAAATTCGGTAAACGACATGCCTTCCTTCGCCTCGGAGCTAAGGCGGCTTTTCACGCTCTCTTTGGCCATCATATAGTTTACCGTAAGGTGCTTGCCGATGTCGCGGATGAAATCCAGGAAAGTATAATCCTTCATCCAGTCGTAGTTGTTCACCATAAGGGCGCCATTGGAGGATTGGGTGCTAAAATCCAGAAAGCGGGCAAGCTGATTTTTGATACATTCCTGGTTGTGGCGCAGCGCGGCTTCGTCGAGCAGGTTGCGCTCTTTAGATTTTCCTGAAGGGTCGCCAATCATTCCGGTGGCGCCGCCCACCAGCACGATGGGTCGGTGGCCGTGCACCTGAAAATGTTTGAGCATCATCACCGACACCATGTGCCCTATGTGCAGCGAATCGGCCGTGGGGTCGATGCCCACGTAGGCGGTAGTCATTTCGCGCTGCAACTGCTCTTCCAGGCCGGGTGTCATATCGTGGATCATGCCACGCCATTTCATTTCTTCAATAAAATTCATCATCTATTCAAATAATTTTGGCTGCAAAGATAAATACATCCGTGCATTGGCAAACATGCTTACTTTTGCCTGATGATATTGGTAACGGGAGCTACCGGGCTGGTAGGAGCGCATTTGTTGCTGGCGCTTTCGCGCAATGGCAAAACAGTGCGTGCCCTCATTCGCCGCAGCAATGATGTGAACAGAGTGCGGAAAGTATTTGGATGGTACGAGGCTGAGCCTGATCGCCTTTTACAAAACATACAATGGGTCGAAGGTGATGTGTTGGATGTGGATTCGTTGCGCGAAGCAATGCACCAGGTAGAGATAGTGTATCATTGCGCCGGCAAAGTTTCGTTCGACCCGTCCGATAGTCATGCGCTCCTGCGTGTAAACCAACAAGGCACTGCCAATGTGGTAAATATGGCCCTCGAAAGTGGTGTAAAGAAAATATGCCATGTAAGTTCGGTGTCGGCGCTGGGCAAGAGCAAACAAGACGCAACCATCGACGAGCAGCATTTCTGGAAGACATCACGCAAAAACTCCATCTATGCCGTAAGCAAATATGCCGGCGAGCAGGAGGTATGGCGTGGCCACGAGGAAGGTCTGCCCGCCGTAATCATAAATCCATCCATCATCATTGGCCCGGCCCAATGGGACAACGGCAGCGCGCGGCTTTTTTCGACTATTTATCACGGCGTTCCTGCTTATACCAATGGCATCGGCGGCTATGTGGATGTGCGCGATGTGGCGGAAATTATGATTCGGTTGATGGAAGGCGACATCGCCGGTGAGCGTTTTATCGTCTCTGCCGAAAACAGTTCTTTCGAGCATATCATTACTGAGATAGCAAAAGTGCTCAACAAAAAGCCTCCGCAGCTACGGCTCTATCCGTGGATGGGTGAAGCCGGGTGGATAGCCGAACACATCCTGCGCATTTTTGGCCGTACACCCACGCTCACCAAAGAAATAGCACGATCGGCGTTTCATAGGTTTTATTACGACAACAGCAAAATCGTTCAGGCGCTTGATTACAAATTTATCCCTGTGGATGATGCTATCGCGCATACCGGAAGCATCTTCATGCAGGAACATCCGCCAAAGCGGAAAAGCTAATTTGTTAAATTAACCTACCCAAAGGCACCCTCGCATTAATAATTTCTAAATTTGCCGCAAAATATTTTTGTAAAAATAAAAATCATAACGATGAAAAAAATAGGAATCTTCTACTGGCCGGCCAAAGGCAATGTGGCTACCTGCGCAAAAAAAATCGAAGCAGCATTTGGCGGCAGCCAAACCATGTTGCAAAGTGTAGATAAAACAAATCGTGAAAACTTTGAAGGACTTGATCTTATTATTGTCGGTGGCTCTACCAGTGGTGCCGATGCATGGCAGCAAGCCAGCGGTAACAACCCCTGGTTCGACTTTTACGCCATATTCGAAAAGAAACCTCTCACCGGCACGCCAGTAGCTATCTTTGGCCTGGGCGACCAGATTTTGTATCCCGATCATTTTGTGGACAACATGAAATTGATAAAAGTGGAAATGGAAAAAGCCGGCGGAAGCATCATCGGGCGCTGGCCTACTGATGGCTACGACTTTACCGGTAGCGAGGCAATAGAAGATGATAAATTTGTGGGTCTGGCCCTCGACGAGGATCAGCAAGACGACCTCACCGACCAGCGCATCCGTACCTGGGTGGAGCAGATTAAAAAAGAAGCAAGTATCTAAAAAATGCCTGCAAAAAACTGAAATACCCGCTGCAGATAATGCAACGGGCTTTTTTTTAGCTTTCTCCGGGTTAAAATAGGTTTTGAAATGAAAAAAAATATTCGCCCTCAACGAGCTTTTTGTGGGAAAAAAACGGACTCTCTTTAAGCAGGCCAAACCAGGCATTTCCGAAATGGCTTTATAATTCAATGAGGACATTCCATTCATCAAAAAACAAGCAATCAATTTATCAAATTATTAATTAATAAATGTTTTAAATTATTAACCATCAAATCATTAAGCTATGAGAACAAACAAAATTCTAGGTTTCCTGGCACTTATCGTCCTTTCGGTGGTGCTGGTATTTTCGGCGTGCAAAAAGGATGACGACGACAAATCATCTGAAAATTTACTTGAAAAATCGTACTTCACTGTCGAAAATGGTGTTTACAAAAATGGCGATTTTCCTGCCCAATCCGGTTCACAATCAGCACCGGAAATCGAATCGGTGTATGGAAATACATCGGTATTGGAAGGCGGAAGCAATCCTATTTCTATTAAAACCACCTCTTCGGTAAAAGAGCTAATGGTAGGTGTAGAAGGTGTTAAAGGATACTATAGCATTCCGTCAAGTAATCTAAAGTCTGCTGACGAAGTTTATCTGGTGATCCTGTTATTAAGCCAAGAGTTTGAAAAGGATTCATTTGTGATTTTATTGGCAATACAAAACGATCAAAATCTTGTAAGTGCCCGCCAAACCATTACCGTTACCAGAATAGAGGCCGGCACAGGAAAACTTCAGATCAGTTGCGCATGGGATCAGCCCAACGACATCGACTTACATCTGGTTGAACCTAACGGCCAGGAAATTTATTACGGCAACGATATTTCAAATAATTTTGGCTTTTTGGATGTCGATTCCAACGCTGGTTGCAGTATCGATAACATCAACAACGAAAACATTACCTATGGTGATACGGCAATCGTCGAAAACGGCAATTACATCGTAAGAGTCGATCTGTATTCCAACTGCGACTTGCAGGCAAATACAAACGTTGTTGTTACCGCGCGTTACAATGGTCGGTTGATAACTCCTTCTACAGGTACCAATCCATATTCCGGAGTTTTTACGGAAGCAGATGAAGATTATGGTGATGAAGGCTCTGGCCGTGAAATAATGAAGTTTGCAATCGGAACCACAAAAGACAGCGGAGCAACCGAAACACGCATCAGATTCGACTATCCCAAAAAAGAAGCGGTAACAAAATCGACAAAAGGCCAAAAATAAATTTAGCTAATCATGCGGCTCTTTTTTCGAAGAAGATAAAAAGCCGGCTGATTGTGATAAAGGTTAAATACCCGCTGCAATGATTTGCAGCGGGCTTTTTTTTGCTTCGCATTGTCTTCGCTCCGATTAGGCGACACCGTTTTCTTCCAGGCGGGCAGATAGTTTGCATACAAATCAAAAAAAAAGGCCACCCATGCGGGTTGGCCTTTTCCATTGAATGTTTAATTAAGGATTATTGAATCGAAATGGGTTTTGTAACAACATTACCCTGAGCGGTCTCAATATGTACGAAATACATTCCGCTTACGAAGCCCGAAACGTTGATCTGGAAATTGTTGCCATCAACAGCCTGTAAGAATACCGTCTGACCAACATAGTTGACCAGTGTAACCTTTCTCAGGTCGTAATCAGAAGCAATGTTTATTACTTCATTGGCAGGATTCGGATAAACGTTTACGCTGCGATTAGCAACCAATTCGCCGAGCGAGGTAAGTGTAGTGGTCATGCCAGCCACTTTAGATACACCATAAACTTCAAATTTGTTGTCGTAGCTCGGATAGTTAGCATCGTAGGTGAAGGTTACATCAAAAGTTTCGCCGGTTGAAGGACGATACAGTTTGAATGTCATGTTTTCGTTTTCTTGAAAACCGTCGATAGCTTCTGTTGAAGGATCATCGCCCATAGCGAGCAATTTTATCATATCATTTTTAAGACTGATTTCGGTTGTACCAACACATTCGTTATACTTATCGAAAGCACCTACGATGTCGCCAGCCTGCATGGTGCCAATAACTTCGTTGGCAAACAGGATGAAGTGCGGCTGCGAAGTGTTAACAGCAGCGTTCCAGGGAGTACCATAATCGGTGCCGGCAGGCGGAACGGCAGCATTGGCAACGATAGAAGCAGTATAATCAAACGGTGGGAATGTAACGCTGTAGTTAGCACCCGGACGGTTCACCATCATGTATGCAGAACCCGGACGAATAAAATTCAACGGGCTGATAACGTTAGGATCGGGTACCCACATCGTTCCTTCTTCCCAACTGTAGATCAACAGAATCTGATCTTCAAATCCATCGAACAAATCGTTGATAGCAACAGGATAGTTGGTAAGACATGGGACATAGCTAATTGCCCCGCTAACTGCTATTGTTTGATCTACGACATCGTAAGGTTCATCACCATAGATTGGCAGGCAACCTTCGGCTTTGAATTTCGCTTTGTAGCCAATGGGCTGCCACAGCCCAAGCTGGTTGACAGCCGGTATATGTTCTGGCCAATAGTATTTACCCTGTTTGTTGATCATCATAACCAGGCTCTGTGAGCCGGGAACAACAACAACCGGATCCATCACATCAGCTACAGAGCTAGTTGATTTGTCAACATACGATGAAATGCCTCTCCAGTAAGTTCCGGGGAGTACTTCGATAATTTGCTGCGGGATGTAAAGGATAATACTTGCCTCGACAATAACACCACAGTTATCATCGCCGTTGGCAGTGAGGGTGAGTGTTACAGAACTATTCCATTTGTCAGTCATTCCCACATTGTAGCTTGTAAGAGCTGCAACAGGATTGTCAAAGAAACCATCACCATTTGTTGTCCACAGCACACTTGATGCATCCATAACTACTGGAGCCAAACCAACGGGTAACCATTGCTCAAGAACGAAGTCGTAGTCGGCACAGGCAAGATACATTTCATCATCCAACTCAATGGTCGGATCGGCAGCAATGTGCAAGGTCATCGATTTTGCAACCGGAATGGTGCATTCGCCCATGGGTTGCGCTGTCAAAGTAAGGATAATATCGCCTGCTATAACATCCGCGGTGCCTGGGGTATAGCAAGGATTGAGAGCATTAGGATCATCGAACGAACCATCACCACCACTCCACAGCAGTGAGCTGTAGTTGGCAGCAGTAACGCCAGTGAAACAGTAGCTGAGAACATCAGCACAGATGGTGGCATCTTGCAATTCAGAAATTGTAGGACTTGGGTCGAAGGTAATGGTGATGCAATCTACAACACTACCCTGACATGGAGCCACAGGAATTACTGTCAAACATAAAGTTATCGTACCGGCAGTAACGTCAGCAGGATCAACATAATAGAATGTGGTAAGGTCTTCGTCATTGAAGAATCCGTTGCCACCACTCCAGGATACACTGGCGTAATTAGAAGCTGTACCTGTAAGGCCGATTGTTAGTACATCATCGCAAACGATCATGTCGGTACCGGCAGATACATTGTCAGGTAATGCCTGTATTGTAAGTGAAAGACAATCTACATCTGAACTTGTGGCTGGAGCGATGGGTGCGGCAGTTAAACAAAGTTCAGCAGTTCCGGCTAAAATATCACCCGGTCCTGGAGTATAATTCGTAACCAAAGAGTTTGGAGCAGAGAATACACCATCGCCACCACTCCAGTGTACACTGCTGTAGTTCTGTGCGTCACCTATCAGATTGACAACCTGGTTTTCACAAATGTCCTGATCTTCTCCGGCATTGGCAACGGGTTCTAATTGTATTGACTGGACAAACAAATCCATACAATCAACGTAGGGAAGCCCGTCGCATGGGGCAATCTGTTCTACATGCAGGCAAAGTGTTACTGTTGTTCC
>SABY01000042.1 GCA_009928785.1 Clostridia bacterium
GTTTGTTGTTTGTTGTTTGTTGTTTGTTGTTTGTTGTTTGTTGTTTGTTGTTTGTTGTTTGTTGTTTGTTGTTTGTTGTTTGTTGTTTGTTGTTTGTTATCTGTTAATCGTTAATCGTTATTTGTTAATCGTTATCCGTTAATCGTCCACCAGGAAGCAACAACAATTAACTATGAACCATTAACTATTAACTATGAACCATGAAACATGAACCATTAACTATGAACTATAAGCCATTATCTATGAGTCATTCGTTGACCTATCATAGTATTGGTTGATAAAAAAATATTAACTTTTAGTTTACATGTTGATAAATCAATTTGTGAAATTGGTTAACATGTCGGCTGTGGGCTGATTGACAAACGTACAACTTCATAGCCGACAACCCCCGGCAACATGCTTCTGCAACTCCTCCGGCAACATCTTTTTTTATTTTCATTGTAAAAAACAAAAATAATATACTTTTGCCGCGGAGAGTTGGCAGAGTGGTCGATCGCGGCGGTCTTGAAAACCGTTGGCCCTCACGGGTCCGGGGGTTCGAATCCCTCACTCTCCGCCAAAAGTGCAAAAGCCCTGATAATTATTCATCAGGGCTTTTTCTTTTACATCGCTCCGGCATGTAACATTGTGGTCGGCATCGTGGCAGGCGTGGCTTTTGGGTTTGTTCTGAAATCGTCAGGATTTTTGTCGAGATGTTCTCAAATTATAATTCTACCATAGGAAACATTCCGTTTGAAATTGTTTTCGATACAGGCATCGAAAAAAGGATACTTTTGCCGCCACTCTATATGTATCTATACTGTTCTTAAAGATTTATGCTAACCAGAAGGCACCTTCGGATGAAAGCGCTCCAGGCGCTTTACAATTACTTCGTAAGCCAAAATTCAGACCTGGCTGTGGGCGAAAGAACCATGCTGAAAAGCACCGAGCGCATCTATGAACTCATCACCTGGCAATTGGCTTTTATGGTGAATCTGGTAAAGTTTGCCGCCAAACGCCAGGAAGAAAACAAAAAGAAATTCTACCCTACCGCCGACGACCTGAATCCCAATACCAAATTTACCGACAATCAGCTTATCGCAAAACTCACCCAAAACAAGGATTATCAGCGCAAAGTAAATGCCTATAAAGTAAACTGGGTGGACGAAGACGAAATGGTGCGCAAGGTTTACAACGATATGCGTAGCAGCAGCATCTTCGAAACCTACATGAACTCCGGCAAGCATTCATTCGACGAAGATCGCTCCATAATAGCCACACTCTTTAGCGAGCTTGTTGCTTACCAGGATTTTATCGATTATTTTTATGAAGAAAAAAACATCTACTGGGCCAACGACCTGGAAATAGCCAACCCCTTGGTGGTAAAGATCATAAAAGGCATGCGCAAAAACGACGACGAATTCGCCCTGCTGCCAACCCTCTACAACACAACTGGCAAGGAAGAACCCGACGAAGACAAAGATTTTATGATCAGGCTGTATCACAAAACGGTGCTCAAGAGCAACGAGCTGGAAGATATTATTAAAAATAAAGCCAGCAACTGGGAGCTGAGCCGAATTGCCACCATGGATGTAATCCTGCTCAAGATGGCGCTCACCGAATTGATGGAATTTCAGTCGATACCCACCAAGGTGACGCTAAACGAATACATCGAACTTTCCAAATATTACAGCACCCCCAAGAGCAAAGTCTTTATCAACGGCATCCTCGACAAGCTCATCGGTGAGCTGAAGGAGGAGAAAAAGATCGTAAAAACCGGTCGTGGCCTGATGGATTAAGGCTGAATGATTTTCCTTCATGCGTCACCGCGATCTATTCTTTTTTTCACCACAAAGCCACAATTCCACAGAGGTTTAAAAAAATATTTTTTAGCCATTCCTATGTGTTTCCGTGCCCCCGTGGTTTATTCTTTTTTATTTCTCCGCTGAGGCGCTGAGATGAAAAGATTATTACAGATATCCTTTCTTTTGCCTTTCCTCCGCGTCTCCGTGGCTTATTCATTTCTACGAAGCCGAAAAGTTTTTCAGTGCCTGGCGGAAGGCGTTTCTATAATGTACTGCCACTTCTATTTCTTCACCGGTTTTTAGCAATACCGTGTCCCTTTTAATTCTCCCAAGCCGCTTCACATACTGCAGGTTTACCAGACAATTGCTGTGCGCTTTCGCAAATGATTTCTCATCGAGCAACTTGCTGTAATAATTTAGCGGCTTAACAGCAACAACATTTTTCTGGTTTGAAAGATGAAAATTAGTGGAAGTTTCGATGGCCTCCAAATAACTAATAACGTCGATCGGCACTACATCCAGCATGTTGCTGCACGGGATGATGAGTTTTTTACATTGGTTTCGCAGATTCTCGTCCAGCACTTCGAGGCGCAGGCTGGTGGTATTGCGGAGTTTTAGGTTGCGATACCGCAAAAGCGCTGTATGCAGCTCGTCGCAGTCGATGGGCTTGAGCAGATAGTCGAAGGCCGAAAACTCGAAAGCGTGCAAAGCCTGGCTGTTGTGGCCGGTGACGAAGATCACTTCAAAAGAGCGAAATTTCACGCCTCTTAGCAAGTCGAAGCCGTCGCCGTCGGGTAGGGAAATGTCCAGGAAAAGCAAATCGGGCTGCAGGCGATCAGTCAGCGCAATGCCGTCAGCAACGTTGGCGGCTGTACCAATTACGTGGACGTTGGGGAAATTTTTGTCCAGTAAAGATTTAAGGAGCTGGACATTGGATGGCTCATCATCGATGATGATGGTTTTAATTTGGTCGTACATTTTTGGTTTTAGTTTAGGGCGCAAAGTTAAACAATCCCCAAATGCAAGTCATCAAAAACTCTTACTTTAATAATTACCATAGCCTGCAAGCCACCAATCATAACCTGGGGCGGGTGCTTCAGCTATCGAAAAGCTATCTTTGCCGAAATTTTTAAAACAAAATAATGGCAAAGCGCAACCGACAACCCCTTCCGCTATTGGAAAACATAGAGATAAAAGACGCCGGCTCCGAAGGAAAAGCTGTGGCGCGCGTGGACAACATGGTAATTTTTGTGCCTTTTGTGGTTCCCGGCGACGTGATAGATATACAGGTAATCAAGCGCAAGCGCAACTACATGGAGGGCAAGGCGGTAAATATGCGCAAGCCTTCGCCACTGCGTATCGAGCCGCGCTGCGAACATTTTGGCGTGTGTGGCGGCTGCCGCTGGCAAAACCTGCCCTACAACCAGCAACTGCACTACAAGCAGCAGCAGGTAAAAGACAATTTTGAAAGGATTGGCAAACTGAGCACCGAAACGATGAAACCCATCTTAGGATCAGAAAAAACGTATGAATACCGCAACAAGCTGGAATTCACTTTTTCTAATCGTCGCTGGCTTAGCCAGGCAGAGTTGCAGCAAGAAGAAGATGTGAATATGGACGGGCTTGGATTCCATCTGCCGGGCATGTTCGACCGCATCATCGACCTGCAACATTGCTACCTGCAGCCCGCGCCTTCCAACGAAATACGCGAGGCGCTGCGGCAATATACCGCTGAGCACAAGTTAGAATATTACGACAACAGAAAACATCAGGGGCTGATGCGCAATTTGATCATCCGCACGGCCAATAGTGGCGACGTGATGGTGATTGTGGTGTTTGCACGCGACGAATTCGATAAAATCCATCCGCTCATGGATTTCCTCAGAGAGCGTTTCCCGCAAATTACATCGCTGTTTTATGTGGTCAATAGCAAGCTCAACGATACCATCAACGACCAGGAGATGATGTTGTGGGCCGGCGAGCCTTACATCATGGAGCACATGGAAGATTTACTTTTTAAAGTAGGGCCGCAATCTTTTTATCAAACCAATGCCGCACAAGCTTACCAGCTTTATAAGGTTGCAAGGAGCTTTGCCGCCCTCACCGGCACCGAAGCGGTGTATGATTTATATTGCGGTGCGGGCACCATCAGCAACTTTGTGGCGCATCAGGCCGCACAGGTAGTGGGTGTAGAGTACGTGGAGTCGGCGATAGATGATGCACGCGAAAATTCCAAAATCAACAACATCACCAACACACATTTTGTGGCCGGCGACATGGCCAAAGTTTTTGATGAGTCGCTCATCAGCCGCTATGGAAAACCCGACGTGGTGATTACCGATCCGCCGCGCGCCGGTATGCACCCCAAAGTAGTGGAGCGGCTCCTGGAGTTGCAGCCCCAACGTATTGTGTATGTGAGTTGTAATCCGGCTACACAGGCGCGTGATATTGCTTTGCTTGGCGCAGATTACGAAATCGCTGCCATACAGCCGGTGGACATGTTTCCGCAAACGCAGCATGTCGAGAATGTGGCTTTACTCATTCGCCGCCAGGCAACAAAAGCATAACCTCCTCAGCAAGCGCAGCAATGTCGAGATTTTCACCTTTCACTATTAAGCGAGCCTGGTTATAAAATGGTTCCCTGACTATTAGGTCATTCAAAATGCAGGCACGCAGCTCCTTATCGGAAAGCCCTGCAATGCGCGGGCGCGGCCGTTTTGCATTTTTGAGCCGCACAAACAACGACTCCGGCGCCATGTGCAGATATACCGAAAGGCCACACCCGTTGATGCGCTGCATGTTGTCGGCGTAGCTGGCTACTCCTCCACCCAACGACACCACAATGTGCGACATCGAAAAGGTAGTAATAAGCAACTGCGCTTCTATTTTGCGAAAAGCAGCTTCGTCGTAGCGATCGAAAAAATTAAAGACACTGATGCGGTATGTCGATTCGAACAGATCGTCGAGATCGACATGACCATAGCCGATGCGTGCGGCCAGCCGCCGCCCTGCCGTAGTTTTTCCGCTTCCCATGTAGCCCGTAAGATATACATTCATCGGCCTGACCTTTTCGGACAAAAGTAGCAAATTGTGGTTTTTTACTACTTTTGGCGCTCATTTTTTGGAGATTATTAATGATTTACATAAAACATATTTTCGTTTTCTTTTTTGTGTCTCTGCTCCTGTGGAGCTGTTCGGGTGGCCAGCAGCACGACAACCGCCTGCCTGCCGATCTGGTAAACAACCCGCGCTCGGCTACCGGCGATAGTGCCAAAAGTAAAATGCCGGTGATGCAGTTTGAAAACAAAGAGCACGACTTTGGCAAAGTGATACAAGGCGAAAAGGTGACGTATGCTTTCCGTTTCGACAACCACGGCCAAGCCGACCTGCTCATCACCAGCGTAAGCTCCAGTTGCGGCTGCACCGTGCCCGAATACACCACCGATCCCATTGCCCCAGGCCAGAAAGGAACCGTGAAAGTAACTTTCGATAGCAGCAACCGCCGCGGCTTCCAAAACAAAACCGTGACACTGGTCACCAACACGCAGCCCTCAAGCCATACGCTGCGGATAAAAGCCCAGGTGATCGTGCCCGAAAATCTTTAAAACAGAACTTATCCACATAACTAACAAACAAGCACAGTAATGACAACTGCATTAATCAACTTTATCCTGCTCATGATGCCCGGCGACGGCGCTGAAGGGGGCAGCTCTACCAGCTTCTTTATAATGATGCTGCTGATGATCGTAGTATTTTATTTCTTTATGATCCGTCCGCAGATGCGCAAGAGCAAAGAACAAAAGAAATTTCGCGAGAGCCTCACCAAAGGCGCCAAAATAATCACCATTGGCGGCATCCACGGCAAAATCCTCGAAGTGCGCGATACCACGCTCATCATCGAAACCGAAGGCCAGGGACGCCTAAAGATAGAAAAAAGCGCCGCCGCTGCCGACAACACCTCTATGATGCCCGAACAGCAACAGAAGTAGTCGCTTTCGCTAAATGTTTTAAAAAATAAAAATCCACGATATCAGCAGCCTGAAGGCTGATGGTGACGTGGGTTTTTTTTGGTGGGTTTTGTCTATTTAGTGCCTGTCCATAAAGCCACACTTTTTGAATAATTGATTTGTCATTTTTGTATCCCCCGCCCCTCGCTGGGATTGCCTTCGGCAATCCCAGCGAGGGGCGGGGGATTGACAACCCATCATTTTATTTAATCTCAATTTTTAGCGCTTCAATATTTAGCCCTTTATGCGGATTGCTTCTATCCTCCAGCGAAAGTTCTATCACATTCATTCCATCCAAAACCAGATGCATATCCTGTTATTAATATTTTTTAAATGAGTTTTATGTTCAATACTTGTTTTTTGGTTGGTGGCGAAGGTTGCTGGTTAATCTGTCCAAAAAACTTTACGAATCATCTTACCCCCACGCTTTCGCCCATGCGTCGCGCTGCGATTTTTGCAGAAAAGTCCAGGCCACTATGCGGCTGATCTTGTTGCCCTGGCCCATATTGATAGGCTTGATGGCGGTGGCTTTCACAAGTTTAAATACATGATAAATGCTTTTTAGATTCGATTCTTTCGACACCAGGCTTGTAAACCACAGGCAGGAAGTGGCGAAATCTCTGCTTTGAAAAACCATGTCGGTAACAAATTTGCCTTCGCCGCCTTCTGTCCAAAGTTCGTTATTCCGGCCACCAAAGTTCCTGACTGAAGTGCCCGCCTGCTTTTGATTCAGATTTTTTATTTTGCGTTGCGTGGCTTTTTGCGCCTCCTCAGCCGAGCTGTGGAAGGGTGGATTACAAATGGTAAGATCAAATTTTTCATCTTTCTGAATGATCCCTTTAAAAATCTCCCTGGGTTTGGTTTGTAATCTAAGTTCTACAGCAGCTTTCAAGCCCGGATTGCTTGTGATAATTTTCTCTGCCGACTTAATGGCAAACGGATCGATGTCGCTGCCAACAAAGCTCCAGCCGTATTCGTGGTGGCCGATAATGGGATAAATGCAACTTGCGCCCACGCCAACATCAAGGCATTTGATCTGATTTCCTTCAGGGATTTTGTCCGTATTGGATTTGCTAAGAATATCGGCAGCATAGTGGATATAATCAGCCCTTCCGGGGATTGGCGGGTTTAAATAATTTTCGGGGACATCCCAGTATTGAATATTATAATAATGATGGAGCAGTGCAAGATTGAGTGCTTTAACGGCTTTGGGATTAAAGAAGTCGATGGATTCGTCGCCATAATCATTGGGACGCACAAACTCTGCCAGTGCGGGCGAAGTCGCTTTCAAAAGATCAAAGTTGTACCGTTGCCGGTGTTTGTTGCGTGGGTGCAGTTCCGGTTTTTCCTGCGGTGGTTCTTTCCTGGGTTTAAGCATTCGTTGTCTTATTTTTTTATCAAAAGGCAAAGTTATTTTTTCCATTTGAACTAAAAACTACATTTGCAAAAACCATTAAAATGAA
Source organism: Clostridia bacterium (assembly GCA_009928785.1). Taxonomy (GTDB): domain Bacteria; phylum Bacteroidota; class Bacteroidia; order Bacteroidales; family 4484-276; genus SABY01. The sequence goes on from SABY01000042.1 coordinate 7,255, forward strand.
CACATCAAAAATTATTTTCCTTTTTTTAGCCGCCAGCATCAGCTTCCCGGCATTGGCTTTCGGCTACACACCCGACACCGTGGTGGTTCACGCCGTAAGTTTTGACGACCCAAGCCCCGAAGGCTGGGGAGCGAGTTATCATAAAACCATCGAATTTCCGAAAAGTGAAAACCAATGGGGTAAAATTATTATGGTGCAATGGCTCAAATGCGACAGCACCACAAAGGCCGACCAATATATGTGTGGTGAATGGGATTACATTTGGGACACCTATTTAAAAATCCCAAAAGGCGATACGACTGAAATTTTTAGCATCGGAAGTTTCGTTACACCTTACGGAAAACGCCTGTGGCTGGGTGGCCAACGTGGATGGCAATGGACTTATGATGTTACCGATTACGCTCCCCTGCTGCACGGAAAGCTGGACATTACTACGGGTAATAACCAGGAGCTGCTCGACCTGAAGTTTCTGTTTATCGAAGGGATGCCGGAAAGAGATGTAATCAGTGTGCAAAATATTTACCCCTACGGCGAACATACCTATGGCCAACTGGCCGATGACAGCGTTTTAAGCAAGCGAGAGCTGGTGCTCGACAAAGAGGCAAAGGGCTTTCGCCTAAAAGCGCGCATTTCGGGACATGGCCATGCCGGGCCACGCAATTGCTGCGAATGGGACAGCAAAACACATACGTATTATCTCGACGATGAAGCGCTTTATAGGTGGAACGTGTGGAAAGATTGCGGTAACAACCCCATTTATCCGCAAGGTGGCACCTGGCCGTTCGACCGCGCCGGTTGGTGTCCGGGCACAAAGGTGGACGAATACGAATTTGAACTAACACCAAAAGTTACCCCCGGCGACACCATCAGCTTCGATTACGGCATCGAATATTATACTAATAACGGAGAGCGGGACGGAACCTTCCGCATGTCGCATCAGTTGTTTAGCTACGGCGCGCCAAATGCCAACAATGACGCGTCAATCATCGACATCATCAATCCCACCGACAAAGACCAGTACAGCCGCTTCAACCCATCATTGGAGCTTCCACGCGTCATCATCAAAAATTCAGGGGCCAACCCATTGAAAAACTTAATTTTTACCTATGGCTTGAAAAACAAACAGAAATCTGTTTATCAATGGCATGGAAACCTCAGCTTTTTGGAAACCGAAGAAGTTTTTCTTCCGCTACCCGACTGGACCGGAATGAAAGAAAATCCTGCTTTTGTTGTTGAAATCAAAAAACCAAACGGAGTTGCTGATGAGAATGAGCTAAACAACCATTTAGAGACAAATCTCAAAATACCATTAGAACTTCCCGAAAAGTTCGTGGTGGAATTAAAGACCAATAATTTGGGAAGGCCGCTGGAAAATAAGATGCGTATTAGCAATATGCTTGGCGAGCGCGTTTTTTTTTCAGACAATTTTGAAGATGATACCACTTACCGCTTCCAACAGCACCTGGCAAAAGGAGCATGGGAGTTTGCCTTTACCGACGATTTGGAAGATGGTATTTCGATACATTGGTGGAACCGCAACAGCGCTCCCGAACAGGTAGGAATTGCCGGAAGTATTATTTTTTATTCGATGGATGGAGATGAACTTTACCGCTTTCAAAGCGATTTCGGACAGGAGCTTCGTTTGCAGTTTTTTGTGGGGAAATTACCGTAAAGGATTGGCTTGATGTGGTTTATGTTTCAATCCTCCCGTTATATAATTCCGAAATCGGGAAAATTAAATCGTAATCGTTCCAATTTAGATTACCGTCAGTCACCGAAAATTTTGAAAATTTATTCTCATCAAGATATTTCTTAATTGACGGATGAAGTGATTTTGATAAAAATGGTTTGAAGTCAACAAGTTTTTCAATACCATCGCTAAATTTTATCCGAATGGCATAATCCGACAAATATTTTGCAGAATCAATCCTTAATTGGTCAATTGCAGATTCGGAATCGTTATAGTCAACTATTATTTTCATTTTAATCGTTTTGTAATTTTCTCAAAATCAACATCTTTATGATACACAAAATAACTAATCCATTTCTCAACTATTTCGTCAGCATAATTTTTCAGAAAAATCTCGAAATCTTTTAGTTCTTTCCCTTTCAGCGGTCTCACTCCCGAAATTTTTGTAACCTTTATCTCTGAAATCTTGCCATTCACAATATAGAATTCTGCTTTACTTTCAAACTCTCTTTTTTTGCATGGACATGAATCGGTTCATGCTCATTTGAATAGAAGAAAACTAGTATTCCTAAATATTCGAATATCTTTGGCATTATGTCAGTTCATATTATTTTCAACTTTTGCAAATGTACAAAATCTTATTTTAAAAGATGTAGAATTTATTAGCTCAAGCCAAATCTGCAAGTTGCTCCTGAGTAAGCCCTTTTTGTACTCTTGCTTGCTGAATAAGAACACCAAGCTTGAATACATCGTAATCATGTTCAAATTGCTCTCTATCCTCAGTGCCTTTTTTGCCAATCTTTTCGTCGATAAATTGGTCAAGACTTTCAAAATTTTTATTCATTGAGCAAAGATAAAACAAGTTGCCACATCGAAAACGACATTCACAAAACAAGTATTTTTTGTATAATAACCTGGACAACCCTTTTTGCTGGTTCCGTTATCTATCTAATCTCAATTTTCACTTCCTCAACCTCCAGCCCTTTGTGCGGATTGCTTTTGTCTGCCAGAGAAAGTTCGATTTCATTCAGTTTATCCAAATAGAGATTTACACCATCTATCGTCTGATTGGAGGCTGGAATTAGATATTCCTCACCGTTGACAGAGATTTGCAAAGGACTTGGCGTGCCGGCCGAATAGGCAAGATTTACCTGCCCGGATCCCTTTTTAGCACCCGACAAATACCATTTGTATTTTACGACGGTAGCTTGGGTGGAGTAATAGTCGTGCCCGCTGAAACTATGAAGTTTTACAACGTTATCAGAAGTCAAAATAAAGGCGCCCTCCTCGTTTGGATAGATTACATTTTTAGGTGTGTATTGCAATTCGCCTTCATATTCAAGAGCAACAACGGTGGCATATTTGTCTATTTTGGAAATGCTTGTCAGATACATCTCAAGCCCGGCATCATCCGTCGAACTTTGTAGCGAGATAGTTGAATCGGAAAGCGGATAGGCCCTTTTGATATCAGAATTTAAACCTACAACGGTAAGTTGATCGTTTTCGGGGAAGCTGATGATTTGAAGATATAACTTCCCGGCCTTTGTGGTTATCCAACCCCAATCCTGCGCATCGAGCGGGGCTGCTGCTGTTCCATATATCGCCTCGCCATTTTCTTTGAGCCACCGTCCTATTCCTTCCAGCACTTGCCGCTCGAAAGGAACAATAGCGCCATCGCCCGTGGGGCCGATGTTTAGCAAATAGTTGCCACCTAAACTTACCACAGTGATTAAGTCGTGTATTTTCTCATTAATTTTTGCTTCCACGTCGGGCCTTTCCTGCCAGGAACGATAGCTCCAGGTTTCGGGAAACATAGAGGCAGGCGTCTGCCAGGGAACGCCCATTTTGAAATCAGGCTTGAGGTTGTCGCCCATCACCACAAAATCGCCCTGGTCGTTCCAAAGCCTTCCGCTGATCATACAATTGGGTTGTAAATGTTTTACAAGCGTTGCTATCTCTTTGCTTTGCGCGTAGGTCGGAGCGCCCATGTCAAACCAGATTTCAGAAATTTCACCATAATTCGTCAGCAACTCTTCAATCTGATTTAAATTGTACTGATGATGCAGCGGCGGTATCGAATCGGAATTGCGAACAGATTCAAAAGGCATGGCGCCTTCGTAATCCCAGTCGATCAGCGAAAAATATACGCCAAACTTAAGGTCATGGCGTTTACAGGCGTCGGCCAAATCTTTAAGAATATCCTTTTTATAAGGCGTTGCATCCACCACATCGAAGGCTGTGTATTTAGAATCGAACATACAAAAACCATCGTGGTGCTTGGACGTGATGACGATAGATTTCATCCCGGCTTTGCACGCCAGCAGCGCCACCGAGTCGGCATCCCAGCGGGAAGGATTAAAATGTGCAGCCAATTTCCGGTATACTTCGGTTGGGATTTTCGCATGTCCCTTTATCTGCTCGCTGTACCCATTTATTTTTTGATCCTCCCAAACGCCTGCGGGAATTGAGTAAAGCCCCCAGTGGATAAACATAGAAAACTTCTGACTCTCCCAGTTGGCCAATGCTTCAGCAGCATCAGTTGGTTGTGTTTGCACTGTTTTCGGGTTGTCCAGATTGCAGGATGCTATTGATAAAAGTAGGCATCCTATTATTAGGGTTTTTGAGAGGGAATTTATGTTCATTGTTTCTGTTTAGTTTTCTTTTTTAATTGGCATCAGGGGATAGCATTGGGTTAGCAAAAGGGCGTCCGCTTTAGCCTGGCATTTATCCCTCTTTCGAAAAGTCTAAAATTGTTTCGCTGTGCCGGGCGAAATGAATATAAAAGTCGTCTCCCTTTTTCAAATCATCATAAAGCCCTCTGTCGACTTCGTATTTATTATCACTCACAACAATGAAATATCTGTTTGCTTCGTTCATTTTTGGTCCCCACAATTTTGGGGACAAACTTGCCAGCACCGGAATGTATAGCTTCCCACTTCCGGCTTCGTGCGATTTTACCTCAGTCTTTTTCTCGACTGCTCTTTTTAAAATTTCCTTCTCACCCGCTTTTAAGTCGCGGTTTAACTTGCGATTTACCCTGCTACAAATAAAATACGCCGAAAGTATTATCCCGAGGTCAATCAGGCCAACGAGTAAATAGTTTGGTTCAGTTTTAATCAATAAAAAGTAGAACAGAGTAAAAAATCCGCCGGCAATTATTACCAGGCCTGAAAACACATATCCCATGCGTTTTTCATAATTCAAAACTTTTTTGTCTTGATTTGTCAATGATGCTTTCATTTTTTTTGTCTCCTTTTGTGTTTAAGTAAAACGGCTGTGTATGTTAAATTGTAATTTTGTTTCATCCATTTCCTTTCGTGTGTCTCATCTAATCGACCTCTCTTTTTAAGAGCCAAAATTAACAAACTATTTCGTTGAAATGGACACTTTTTCAATCTTTATTTTTCTTTGTATCAACATGATCGGGGCAGCCTCCTGGTAAGATTTAAAAACTCCTTTGCTAATTGATATCAAGGATTCGTTATTTTTGCCGTCCGCCGTTATGGCGCAACTGTAAAACACTACCTGCATGAGCATCTTTAGCATCTTCTCCATAAAAAGGAGCGACAATTACAAGTACAAGACCACCGTCTTTGTGATCTGTCTGATCATTTCGGCGCTCATCTGGTCGCTCATCAAGCTGGCCGAGGTAAACGTTGCGCGCGTAAATATTCCCATCACCTACACCAATACACCGCAAGGTAAAATTCTCACCAGCCACATCGACACCACGCTCACCATTGGCATACGCGACCAGGGATTTGTATTGGTGTGGCTAAAATATTTTGCCAACAAAAAACCGCTGTACATCAGCCTGGCCGACTACCGTTTGCGCCGCAACGACAACCACTTCGAAACCACCATCAACACCAGCCGCTGGGCACAAGACTTTCTGGAACAGTACAACCTCAGCGCCAGCGTAGAATACATTCACCCCGACACACTTACCTTTGTTTTTGAAAAACGTGTGGAAAAAATGGTGCCGGTAATACCGAATATCCAATTTAGCTATCAAAATCAATATTTCAGTCTCGACACACTCACCCTGCAGCCCGATTCGGTGCTGGTAAGCGGACTCAAAAATACCATCGCCTCCATCACCCAGGTAGAAACCGTACCCACCAATTTCAACAATCTGAGCACCTCCATCAACGAAAAGATTAAACTCAAAAAACCCGCCGACGCGGCTACTTTATTAATAGAACCGCAACAAGTGCAGGCAACCCTGATGGTCGAAAAATTTACGGAAGCCGAAATAGAAATCCCCATCGAAAAGGTAAATCCGTCCATTCTGTCCAAGATCAAAATATTCCCGGAAACAGTTACCATCCGGTATCTGGTATCGCTCGACAATTATTCCAAAGTTACCCGCGACCTGTTTTTGGCCACCGTAGATCTTTCGCAGATCAACAACCGCCAGGAAAACCAGAAATTGCTCATCAGCCTGCCCGAATCGCCTCAGTTTGTAAGAGTGAGTCGGCTGGAGCCGGAAGAAGTAGATTTCTTAATTTTTAAATAATAATGATTACAGTAGGCCTTACCGGCAACATTGGTAGCGGAAAAAGTATTGTTGCCACCGTGTTTCGCACTATGGGCATCCCGGTTTTTGATGCTGATGCCACCTCCCGCCAATTGACGCAACAGCCGGAAATTCTGGAGCAAATTGCCAACAAATTCGGGGCACATCTGATTGTTGGCGCCCGTCTCGACCGAAAAGCGCTGGCAGCAATTGTTTTTAATAATAAGGAAAAGCTGGCAGCGCTCAACCAAATCATACACCCTGCTGTTCATGCCGCTTTCGCTAAATGGGTTTCGCAGCAAGTGTCGCAGTATGTTTTATACGAAGCAGCCATCATCGCCGAAACCGGACGCGTGGGCGAGCTGGATAAGCTAATTGTGGTAACAGCGCCGAAGGAGCTGCGGCTAAAACGAGTGATGCAACGCGATGGCGCATCCCGCGAAATGGTACTGCAGCGCATGAAAAATCAATGGCCCGAAGAGAAAAAAATTGCTGCCGCAGATTATCTTATTTACAACGACGATACCCGATTGGTGATCCCGCAGATATTGGCCATCGATGCTGCTTTGCGCGAGGCTGCCGACGCATAGTTCTTTTGAATAAAGCCAATATTTTTATAAAAAATTCCAAAGATTTTTTGATTACCCACTAAGAACAATGAAATTGCAAACATGAAGCGAATAAGGAAACAGGGACGGGGCGCTGCGCGCCCCGTCCCTGTTTCCTTATTCCTACTCTTACTTTCTCTTTTCAAATAGAGATTGCCCAATGACGATCAGCGCCATTAGGTGTTCACATCATTTTCGTATCGGTCGCCTTCGAGTTTAATCTTGCGCGCCAACAGCGCTACATAGCCAATGATGAGCCATATTCCGAGTGCTGACACCGTAAAGCTTATCAGCAACCACAAAGGCACGTACTCGTTGTTTTTCCAAAGTGCACGACGATCTGTCCAGTAGTCCTCCGGGTTGGGCTTCCCCCACTCCACGGCTTCGGTTACCTGTGCTGGCGCATAATCCATATCTTCGATGGAGGCTACCACGTGGAGTACACCTTTTGCATCACCAATTAGTGTATCGTCGAAAGCCACAGTCACGGTGCCGTTGTCGTTGGTATAATGATCGGTTGCAGCAACTATTGGCAAAAACCCAACCTCAAAGTGAGTTTTTACAGCAAAGTTTACTTTCATCCCGGCTACCGGAACTACCTGCCCTTCAGCATTGGTTTCTTCTACTTTGGCAGTTAGCTCTCGTTGCCCATCAGCATCATTAAAATAAATTGACACTGTTGCATCTTTCAGGTCGGCACTGTCGCGAACCATCGACAGGCTTCGCACGTAATTAACCAGATCCCACAACTGCTCGTCGGGCAGGGTGCTAAAACTGGGCATCACGCCACGTCCCTGATGAATCTTGTAATGGATAGCGCCATCGGTTTGCGCCAGAAACTCAGGAGTGGTGAGGTCAGCCGATTTTATCAGGCCGTCGCCTTTACCGCTTTCGCCATGGCAGGCTTTACATTGCAAATCGAACAATGACTTACCCGATTGTAATGACTCTTTGGTGGGTGCTACCGGATTTTCGACGGCAGCAGCTTCGTCGGGTACTGGCCACAGAGCAAAATCCTGTGCCACGGCTGATGAACCACTAAAAATAAATGCAACAACCAAGGTTGCAACGGTGAGTATGTTACGCTTCATTTTCATGGATATTGGAGGTTTTTTCTGCTTTAAAAATCTTATGAATTCCACGGTCGTGGGCTTCTTCCCAGATAGGTACCACCGGGAAAACGCGCACCAGCAAGGTGATGATAAGCATTGCGCCGGCAAGTGTGGCCGCCGAAATAATGTATTCGGTGTAGGTAGGAATGTATTCGAGAAAATGCTTAGGAACGTTCTGGATAGGAAACTCGGGGTGAAGCTGCGTAGGAATAACAATGATCATACGCTTCATCCAGGCTCCCATGAGCACAAAAATGGCGATGATGAGCGATGGCAGTGGCTTGCGCATACGGCGGAAAAGCAGCAAAATGATGGGCAGTATCAATCCCAGTATTTGCGTAAGCCAAAACAAAACTGCTTCATGTCCAAGCAATAACTCTTCCAGATGGGCGCCGTCGAGACGCTGCCAGGTATAGCCCGGCACCAGGTATTCGTTGATATTAAAATATAAATACAACAGCATGGTAAGCACCAGCAGCTTGTTCATCATATTAAAATGACGATCGGTGATGTATTGCTGCAACTTATGCCGCCTCTGGAAAACATACATCGCAATAATTACCGCTGCCGATCCTGCCACAAAAGCTCCCGCCACGAAGTAAGGCCCAAAGATGGTGCTGTGCCAGCCCGCGCGGCTGTTAACGGCAAATAGCCAGGAAGTAACGGTGTGAATGGAAAACGCCACCGGCAAAATCAGCAGTATCATGATAAGCATAGCACGCTTTAACAAACGCCACTGCTCCTTTGTGCCATGCCAGCCAAGCGAAAGCAGGTGATACATTTTGCGCTGCCAGCGTGGGGCGTCAGTCATGCGGTCGCGCAGGATGGCAATGTCCGGTATCAGCGGCAGATAAAGCAAAATGATACTAATGACCAAGTAGGTGTTGACCACAAAAAAGTCCCAAACAATCGGCGATTGGATACGACCGTGTATCAGGATATTTTGTAGCCGGTCGGGGCGCCCCATGTCGATGACGATGGAGGCTGCTGCCATGGTTATTGCGCCAAGAGCAATCAGTTCGGCTATTCGCGAAAGCGGATTCGACCAGTTCTGATGGAGCAGTTTGAGGATGGAAGAAATCAACGAGCCGATGAGGCTCACCGCTACCCAAAACACGAAGTTGGCAATGTAAACGCCCCAGGCCGTATAGTCGCGCATAGCAGTGACGCCCAACCCGGTAATCAACTGATGAACATAGGCTATGGTGCCCAGGATGATGATAACGATAAGAAAACGTATCCACATTTTGTTGGCAAAAGTGTTTTTGTGCAACGGCATTATCAGGTCTTCGCGCACCTGCTCAAAGGTGGACGCTTGTGGATGTGTAACATTGGTAACAGATGCTGACATATCTTTTTGTTATTTGGATTTGACTGAAAAATAATGACTAACCTCTATCTTCTTGATACTTTTCCTGAAACTTATCTACCGGCTCGTAGGGAGCAGTACGATTTTTGGGTGGCAAATAATACACCTGCGGTTTGGTACCGAGGTCTTCGAAATAGGTGTATCCGGCGTTATCGCGAATAAGTTCGGAGAACTTTACCGTTTCGTGCGTGGTGCCGTTGGTGACGGTGTCTTCGAGCTTGTCGCCAAACCAATAAACGCCATTGGGACACGCCGAAACGCAATAAGGCAGCTTGCCTATACGCAATCTATCGGCACTCATCAGACATTTGGTGATGGTACCCTTTTTTTGTGGTACATTCAGCTCCACATCATACACCCGGTTTTTCTGTTCCTCGGTATAATCCGGCTCAAACCACTGGAACCGTCGCGCGGAGTAAGGGCAGGCGGCAATACAAAAACGGCAACCGATGCAGCGCAGATTATCGATGAGCACGATGCCATCGCTACGCTTAAAGGTGGCATTTACGGGGCACACCTTGGTGCATGGCGGATTGTCGCAATGAAAACATGGTGTAGGCATGTAGTAAGGTGCTGTGGATTTAGAATCCTGCATTTGCAGCACATTAATATGCGACTGGTGTGGCTTGAGTTCGTGTGCGCCCACGCAGGCGTCCATACATTTGCGCGCATTTTTGCATTTGGACAGGTCTATCACCCACGTCCAGTGGTGGCCAGCCAAACCTTCGCGGCCACGTTCCTGCAATTCGGTGAGCTTTTCTTTGCGTACATGTTTTATTTGTGATGGGTCCACTTCCACCAATTCGCCGGTGGCGGTAAGCAATTTTATCTTTTCGCCACTGCCTGCAGCCTCGTTGTTGCACGATGCCAAAACACCGGCTCCGGCCACTACTCCTGCACCCAGCAACGCCGATTGTTTCAGGAAGTTGCGGCGAGAGTCCTTAGTTGAGTTATGTTGTTGATCTTTCATTAGTAGTAAAATATTAATCCATTAAAATGATTTTTGCTTTCGCAGAAAGTGGAGTAAAAATAGAACTACTTTTTATACATCAGGTAATAAAATACTTAAATGGCCTTGATTTAAAAATAGTCTAAATTAAATTATGGGTTAAATTTTATAAAATCAATGTGTTACACTGTGCAACTATCGCCTGTCGAAATCGCCCGCAAGTGAGCCGGAATTATCCGCGTCGAAATATTACTTTTGTGCCATCCAAAAAAAAGGAATTGCTACAATACCATGCCGCCAAAAACAAATAAACTCAAGACGGATACTGCGCCTGCCAAATCCAGGAAAAAACCAAGTAACAAACCGCTCAGGCTCAGCAATCCCTTGCAGCCTGTGGCGGATTTATTTCGCAACCGCCTGTTTCAGCAAATCGCCGGTCTGACGCTGGTGGTGGTGTCGGTATTTTTGGGCATCAGCTTCGTTTCGTACCTCAATACCTGGCAAACCGACGACCAACTGTTCAACCACTCGTTTTGGGAAATCCTCAACAACCGCTCACTTTATGCCGCCAATACCATGGGCAAAGTAGGCGCAGCCCTGGCCAACATTTTCATGAAACAAAGCTTCGGCGTGTCGGCATTTTTTATTCTTGTTTTTGCCATAGCGGCTGGCATCAAGCTCATTTGGCTCAAGGCAAAAATTCCTTTGTGGAAGATTTTCAGAGTCAGTATTCTTGGGCTACTCTGGTTTTCGGCTGCCTTTGCTTTTGTGGCTCCCACGGTCATGGATGGCATCCTGGCCGGGTGGTTTGGTTTTTACATCTACGGCTGGCTCGACTCATTGCTGGGAACTGTCGGCGCCGGTTTGCTGCTGTTTTTTGTCATGATTCTTTTCCTTTTGGTGGCAGGGTTTTTCAAAATTTTTAAAACCAAAAACTCCACTTTCAGCCTTTTCGGCAATAAGAAAACGGACAAGACAAAAGCCAATGGTAAGAAAGAGCCGCGCGGAGATCAATACAACGTGGAGGAATACGCCATTGATCATGACGACGACGACGAAAAACTTCTCGAAGGGTATCCACGCGCCAAACAGAAGCCTGCGCTTATCGACTATCCGGCAACTGTTGAGCTAAAAATCGATAAAAAACCCGCGCGCGAATTCGATCATAAATTGCCTCCGCCCGATATCGATTTCACCATCGAGAATCCCGCCGAGCAGTCTGTAGCGCCAGTAGCTCCGGAACCTGCGCCAAAGCCCGCTCCGGCACCCAAACCGGCCAAAGGAAGTCTGGAAACCGACTACGATCCACGCCTGGATTTGCCACACTACAAGTTTCCACCACTCGACCTGCTGAGCGACTACGGAGCCACACGCGTGAATGTTCAAAACGAAGAGCTGCAGGCTAACAAAAACCGTATCGTCGAAACGCTGAGCCAATACAAAATAGAAATTGAAAAAATCAAAGCAACCATCGGCCCCACGGTGACGCTTTACGAAATAGTACCTGCGCCGGGAATACGTGTTTCGAAAATCAAAAATCTGGAAGACGACATTGCGCTAAGCTTATCGGCGCTGGGCATTCGTATCATTGCCCCCATCCCCGGCAAGGGAACCATCGGCATAGAGGTGCCCAACCAAAACCCCGACATCGTTTCGATGAAGTCGGTGCTGGGCTCCGAAAAATTCCAGAATGCCAGCTATGAGCTGCCTTTCGGCATGGGAAAGACCGTTACCAACGAGGTGTTTGTGGCTGACCTCACGCGGATGCCGCACATCCTTATGGCCGGCGCCACCGGCCAGGGGAAATCCGTAGGCCTCAACGCTATCATCGCATCCCTTCTTTACAAAAAACATCCCGCCGAGCTTAAGTTTGTGATGGTTGATCCCAAGAAAGTGGAGCTGACATTGTTTTCGAAAATAGAGCGCCATTTCCTGGCCAAGCTGCCCGATAGCGAAGAAGCCATCATCACCGACACACGCAAGGTGGTGCGCACGCTCAACTCGCTGGGTATAGAAATGGATACCCGCTACGAGTTGCTGAAAGATGCGCAGGTGCGTAATATAAAAGAATACAATTCCAAGTTTCTGCAGCGGCGCCTCAACCCTATCGAGGGTCATCATTTTATGCCTTACATCGTGCTGGTGATCGACGAATTTGCTGACCTGATAATGACGGCAGGCAAAGAGATAGAGATACCGCTTACACGCCTGGCACAACTGGCACGGGCAGTGGGCATCCACCTGATCATTGCCACCCAGCGTCCTTCGGTAAACATCATCACCGGAAGCATCAAAGCCAACTTCCCTGCCCGCTTAGCTTTCCGCGTTATTTCCAAAATCGATTCGCGCACCATCCTCGACAGTCCGGGCGCCGACCAACTTATCGGGCGCGGCGACATGCTGCTCTCTACCGGCAGCGACCTCATCCGCCTGCAATGCGGATTCATCGACACGCCTGAAATCGACCGCGTTACCGAGTACATCGGCTCGCAGCGTGCCTATGCCGATGCCTACCACCTGCCAGAGTTTGCCGACGAAAAAGACGACGCTATCACCGAATTTGATCCCGACCAGAAAGACCCGCTCTTTGAAGAAGCTGCACGCATACTGGTACAAACACAGCAAGGCTCCACTTCGCTGCTACAGCGCAAAATGAAAATCGGTTATAACCGGGCCGGTCGCATTATCGACCAACTGGAAGCCGCCGGAGTGGTGGGGCCATTCGAAGGCAGCAAAGCCCGCGAAGTAATTATTAAAACAGAATTGGATTTGGAACAGTTTTTGACAAATCTCGACACACGAAATTAAAAATCTAAAAATCATGACAGCAAACCAAAAAGTGCTTACTGCAATCATCGCGCTGCTTATCATCAGCATCCCGCAAATAAATGCCCAATCCAAAGACAAACAAGCCACCGACATCCTCGACGAAGTAACGGCCAAAACCAAAGGCTACGAATCCATAAAAATGGATTTTACCTATCAAATGGAAAATCCTGAAGCCAACATCAACGAAACCACCACCGGCAGCGCATTGGTTAACGGCGACAAATACCGCCTCGACATCGCAGGGCAACTCGTCATTTCCGACGGCACCACCATCTGGACGGTGCTAAAAGATTCGGAAGAGGTGCAGGTAAATGACGTAACCGACAACGACAACGCCTTCTCCCCTACCAAAATGCTGACCGACTACAGCAAGAACTATAAATCGAAACTTATCCCCAAAACCCAAGCTATCAATGGCGTGGATGTTTATATGCTGGAGCTTACGCCCAATAAAAAAGAGAATTTCAAAACCGTAAACCTCTACGTCCGCCGCAGCGAAATGCAGCCCTACCGCATCGAAATACTCGACTACAATGGCAGCGTTTACACCTACACCCTCACCAGCTTCAAACCCAATGTAGCCGTAAAGGCCAGCGATTTCACCTTCAGTGAATCGCAATTTCCGGATTTCGACATTATTGACATGAGATAAAGGCAGGCGGTAGTTCTCAGTCTTCAGTTCTCAGTCTTCAGTTCTCAGTCTTCAGTTCTCAGTCTTCAGTTCTCAGTCTTCAGTTCTCAGTCTTCAGTCCTCAACCTTCAGCCGGCAGTCCTCAACCTTCAGCCGGTAGTCCTCAACCTTCAGCCGGTAGTTTCTCAATACCTCCTAAAGGAGAAGCCTGCTCACACGCTCCTGATTGTGGTTGTGATTTCTGATTCATTTGTCTTTTGAGGTTTGTGAATTAATGCTTCGCCTCAAACGAATAATTGCTTTTTGAGTGAAAACAAACAACACTGTTACGCATTGTGATAAGGCTCGTTGCGCAGGATGGTCATGGCGCGGTAGAGTTGTTCGAGAAAAATCAGGCGGATCAGTTGGTGAGAAAAAGTCATGGGAGAAAGGGAAATCTGCGCTTGTGCGCGGTTGTAAACTTCGGGCGAGAAACCATACGCACCGCCAATCACAAAGCAAAGATTCTTTATACCGCTGTTCATTTGCTGCTGCAAAAAATTGGCAAAGCCTTCGGAATTAAATGCCTGCCCATGTTCGTCGAGTAGCACGACATAGGCGCGTGGATCGAGCTTTTTGAGAATCTGTTCGCCCTCGTATGCTTTAAACTTTTCCGGGCTTAGTCCCTGAGCGTTTTTTAAAGCAGGTATCACCACCTCTTCATAGGGCAGGTAGTTGAGCAGCCGCTTGCGATAGCTCTGGCAACCGGCAACTACGAAATCCTGAAATGTTTTTCCTATTTGAACAAAACGTATTTTCATTGTGATAAAATGAGCTTTTAAATCTTTCCGTTTTGAGATGAAACAATAGAGAGTAACCGAAAGTTTTTATCTTTGCAACAATACCAAAAAATCATGAAAAGTTTCATTGCAAACATCATCAAATCAATTTCAGCAGGCGCATTTTTGCTGATGCTGATGTGTGCCATGTGGCCTCATCATGCGCTGGCACAGGATGCCCAAACCTCAACCCACGTCGCAGCGGCAATGAGCAATGGCAACGCCACGGCACTTGCCAGCCTTATGAACAACACAGTAGCTTTAACCCTTCCCGACAGCGACGGCACCTACAGTAAAAAACAAGCGGAGCAACTGATAAAGATGTTTTTTGAGCAAAATCCCGTCAGCACATTTACTGCCGAACACAACGGCACCTCTACCGACGGTTCCTGTTACATGATCGGTGAATTGCTTACCACTAAGCAAAAAACCTATCGCGTGTACGTGCTCACCAAAAAACGCGACGGCGTAGATTTGATCCAGCAATTGCAAATTGAAGAGGAGTAACAGTTCTCAGTTCTCAGTCCGCAGCTTTCAGTTCTCAGTCCTCAGCCCACAGTTGGCAGGTCTCAGTTCACTCGCAAAACCAACGGTGTCGCTTAGAGCGACGCCGTTGGTAAACCGCTCCATGCGCCCTGCGCCATGCGCCATGCGCCTTCCTTTTCTTTCCTATTATCCCCATCATACGTTAATCACCGATTTGCTACCTTTGCCGCAAAATTTTTCAGGTTATGAATTTGGATGAAGTGATAAAACAAGCGCTCGCTGAAGATATTGGCAGCGGCGACCATACCTCTCTCTCCACCATTCCGGCAGCAGCCACCGGAGAGGCACAATTGCTCATCAAAGCCGATGGCGTGGTGGCCGGCATCGGTGTGGCACAGAAAGTTTTTGAAATACTCGACCCTACATTGCAATTCAAGGCTTTGATGAAGGACGGCACCCCGGTGAAGGTTGGTGATATTGTTTTTACGATTTCCGGCAGCAGCCGCTCCATACTCACCGGCGAACGGCTGGCGCTCAACTTTATGCAGCGCCTCAGCGGCATCGCCACAGCCACCCAACACATGGCCGACCTGATTGCCCACACCTCTGCCCGCCTGCTCGACACCCGCAAAACCACGCCGCTGCTGCGTCAGCTCGAAAAGCAAGCCGTAGTGGCCGGTGGCGGCACCAACCACCGCTATGGGCTTTATGATATGATTTTGATAAAAGATAATCATGTGGATTTTGCCGGCGGCATCCCACAAGCCATCGAGGCTGCGCACCGATACATGCAAGATAAAAAACTGAATCTGAAAATAGAAATAGAGGTGCGCAACTTTGATGAGTTGCAACAGGTACTCGACCATGGCGGCGTAAACCGGGTGATGCTCGACAATTTTACACCGGAAGATTTGCGTCATGCCGTGAGAATGATTGCCGGACGGGTAGAGACAGAAGCATCCGGACGCATCACCGCCGAAAACATCCGCAGCTACGCCGAAACAGGTGTTAACTTTATTTCGTCCGGGGCGCTGACGCATCAGATAAAAAGCCTCGACATGAGCCTGAAAGCCGTGCATCAACTTCAAAACTAAACCGTGAAATATTTCAAGCACCATCAGCCTGGCACCAACCAACGCGACTATCGCATTGTGGTTTTCGCGCGCAACGCGGCAGCTTACACCATTCGCCAACTGCGAAAAGTAGTTCTGCCAGGCTTTGATGGATTGCCCCTTTTTACGGTTTTGATGTTTTTTTTTCAGGGTCTTTTTCAGGGAAAGCTTACTCTGCGCGCCTCGGCGGTGTCGTACAACTTTTTCCTGGCACTGTTTCCGACCATCCTGTTTTTTTTCACCATTATTCCTTTTGTACCTGTGCGCGACTTTCAGCCTACCCTGCTCAACGCTTTGCAGGAAGTAATTCCGGCCACCCTCTGGTGGCATGTGAGCAGCACGCTTACCGAAATCATTACCCGCCCGCGCAGCGACCTGCTCTCGTTAGGTTTTATCCTGGCACTCTTTTTTTCTACTAACGGCATCGATTCGATTATCGAGGGATTCAACTCTACCATTCATACCATCGAAACACGCTCCTGGTTTCGACAGCGGCTGGTATCGCTGTTTTTGCTGATAGTGATTTCGGTATTAATTATTATCCTGATTTCTTTGTCGATTATCGGTGGCTACATCATCCGGTGGCTGATGACCGAAGGTATCCTCACCGATTTTTTTACCATCCTCATGATCCAGATTTTAAGATGGATACTTATCGTGTCGTTGTTTTTGTTTACCAACTCATTCCTGTACTATTTTGCTCCCGCGCGGCGCCGTGAGTTTAGGTTTATCTCGGCAGGCTCTACGCTGGCCACGCTATTGCTGATATTAACAACGTATGGTTTTAATTTCTTTATCGAAAACTTCGGCCGCTACAATGCACTTTACGGATCGATAGGTACGTTACTGGTTTTTATGCTATGGATTTATTTTAACAGCATCATCGTACTCATCGGCTTTGAGCTGAATGCAAGCATCAGGATGGCCAAAGGCGATATTGCACCAAATGGCGGCGTGGAAGCTCTGGGACATTCCTAACTAAAAACTTTTATTGGCAACTATGACAGAAAAGATATTTTTTATTGGAGGAGGAGCCATTGCTACGGCGATGGGTAATGTGCTTGCCGCCAAAGCAGAGGTGGACATCACGCTGCTAACAATAGAAGCGGCGGTAACAGAAAATATTAATACCCAGCACGTCAACGAGAAATATTTCCCCAACATCCGCCTGCAGGAGCGCCTGAAAGCATCGACGGATTTTGATCTGTTACAACAAAAGGCGATGGTTTTTATCGCTATCCCATCGGTAAGCGTGGTTGATTTTATCCAAAGTCACACCATCCATCATGAATCGGCGCTCATCAACCTGGCCAAAGGCTTTGGTAACGAGAACCGCACCATCGTGGAATGCCTGGCCGACGAACTGCCCAACCCGGTAGCCACCATGAAAGGGCCGTCGTTTGCCCGCGAAATTCTCAACAGCCAACCAACGGCCTTTACCATCGGGACGAAAAACGAAGCACTGTATCCGCAGCTCAAAGCCCTTTTTGCTCATTCCACCATTTACACCGATTACTCTGCCGACATACGCGGCACAGAAATGCTTAGCATTCTCAAAAACATTTATGCCATCGTTATCGGTGTGGTGGACGCACAATTTGAGTCGCCCAACCTGAAGTTTATGGTTTTCACCAGGGCATTCAAGGAGATGCGGCGCATACTGCTACTCTTTGGCGGCATCGAAGAAACGCTGTTCAATTATTGCGGCATCGGCGACTTTGCGCTGACTTCGCTCAACGACCTGAGCCGCAACCGTACGCTTGGGCTGCTTATCGGCAAAGGTTTTTTTACGGATTATATCTCCGAAAAGGTGGTGCTCGAAGGACGCATTGCCTGCAACGTTTTTTATGAAGAGTTGGTAAAACGCGACATCCCTCCTTCTGATTTCCCCATCTTTGAAGAGTTACACCAGGTGTTCAACAGCGAATACGACATCTCGCGCTTTGTGAGTAAACTGTTGCATCGCGTGTGATGTTGCAAAATTTTTCCCCACCAATTATAAAAAGAACTGTTAAATGTTTAGTTACTTTTCATCAATCCCGGGTCAAAATAGCCACTATCACAGACCCCCTCTAACTCCTCCGTCAGCCGACGGAGAGAATGCCCACACACTGGCCACTGCATTGGGCTATGCGACGGTTCTCCATTTTTGCCAACCAACAGAAAAGGCTGGATTTATGGTTGTTTTGAAATGATAACCGACAGGGTCATCTGAATATAAAAATTAACACCAAAAAACACTGTGGGCGTAATACAACGGCAAAGCATTTCGGGAGTCATCTGGTCGTACATCGGCGTGGGGCTGGGATTTATCACCACAGCCATCATCTTCACCCGCGTGCTCGAAACCGACGAAATCGGGTTGTTGCGGCTGCTGGTTTCCTACGCGTCCATCATCTCCATTTTTGCCAGCCTGGGCATGAACACGGTGATGGTAAAACTCTTCCCGTTTTTCAGAGACCCCGCCACCGGCCACAAAGGTTTTCTGGGCATCGCGCTGATAGTGTCGCTGGCTGGTTTTGTGGTGGCGTCGTTGGGCTATGTGCTTCTACAGCCGCTGATTGTGGATAAAGCCAAAGAAAGCTCGGCGCTGTTTATTCAATATTTTTATACCGTAATCCCGCTCACTTTTTTCACGCTGCTCTTCGGGCTGCTCGACACCTACTACCGCGTACTTTTCAACGCTGTAAAAGGCATCATTTATAAAGAAGTATCCCAACGCCTCCTGATTATCGCTGCCGTGGGACTTTACTATTTTGCGATAGTAGATTTTACCGGGCTGGTGTGGCTCTACATCTTTGCCTATGTGGCGCCCTCGGTGATGTTTGTGGTGTCGCTGGCCAAAAGCGGGCAGCTCCGTTTGCGACCCGGATTCAAATATGTGGATGAGACGCTGAAAAAGAATATGATCAGCGTAGCGGTGTTCGGCATCATGGCGAGCTTTTCGGGCGTGCTGGTGATGAGCATCGATGTGATTATGATCGAACGGTTTTTCGATCTGAGCAAGGCAGGTATTTATACCATCAGCTTCTTCTTTGGCACACTTATCCTGGTGCCCATGCGCACGATGGGGAAAATTGGCTCTGTGGTGATAGCCGAAGCCTGGAAAGCCGACGACCGCGCCACCATCAGTAACATCTACACGCGCAGCAGCATTACGCTTACCATCATGGGATTGCTGCTGTTCATCGGTATCTGGGGCAACATCGAAAACGTGTTTCATCTGGTGGGTGATAAATATGCCGAGGGGCGCTTTGTAATTCTGTTTATCAGCCTTGCCAACCTTGCCGACGTGGTGATGGGCATGAGCTCGCACATCATTGTCAACTCGCACCTGTACCGCTGGCAGACCTACCTGCTGGTATTTTTTGCCGCGCTCATCATTGTCAGCAACCTGCTGCTGATCCCCATCTTCGGCATTGTGGGCGCAGCCATCGCCTCGTTCTTGTCGAAAGTGCTTTTCAATGCCGTCAAATTCTGGTTTATCCGCCACCATTTTGGCTTTCAGCCCCTGAGCTTGCGCCACGTTTGGCTGGGATTAATAGCACTCGGCGCCTGGTATCTGAGCACGCTGCTGCCGGCGCTGCCCAACTACATCATCGACATCATCGTGCGCAGCGCGCTTATCACAGCGCTCTTTGTGATTCCGGTTTACCTGCTAAAGATTTCGGAGGATGTGAATGAAAGGGTTGATGGGGTGGTGAAAGCATTTTTAATGAGGAAGCGATGAGAGCGTTCGTATTTTTAAAAATATCTATTTCAAAATTTAAAATAAAATTATCAACATGAAAATTAGACACGTAATTTCCAAACTATTAAAATCTAATAAGAAGGCAACAATTTCAAGATTGAATACTACAGAACCTATGCTGGATGGTTTAGACCAGGAAAGCCGCAGGATCATCAACCTTTTAAATCACACTAAAATTAGCGGCGAAACCTACTCTGGCGAAAAGTATCCAATCGGGTATCATACAATCATTTTGGGTCAGAATACACTAAAAGGTCAACGTAATCCTCAACAAAGACTCGCAAACGTACCATTCGATTTTAAAAACAAAACTGTATTGGATCTGGGATGTAATCAGGGAGGAATGTTACATGCGTTGGCAAAGGAAATAAAGGCGGGCTACGGAGTTGACTATGACGCCAGGATGATAAACGTTGCCAACAGGATAAAGTCCTATTCAAATAATAATAACCTTAACTTCTATGTTTTTGACCTTGAAAAAGAAAACCTCGCTTATCTTCAGGATTTTATAGAATCAGCTAAAGTGGATATTTGCTTTTTGTTGTCAATTTGCATGTGGCTGAAAAACTGGAAGGAGATAATTACCTTCAGCAAAAGCATTAGCGACAAAATGTTATTTGAATCGAATGGCAAACCGGAGCAGCAAAAAGAACAAATTGATTTTTTGACAACACTTTATAAAAATGTTGTTTTAATCAATAAAACCTCAGATGATGATGCGTTACAGAAAAACAGACAATTATTACTTTGCAACGATAAATAAGCATGAAAAGAGGATTTTATTGTTTTCCATTCCCAACAAAAATGATGGTTTTATATAAAAACCCTGCTATTTTTAAAACCTCCTATTTTCATTCGCTTTCCATTCAGATTTCACCAAAAGAATCGTTTTTATTTCGAATAAGGAAAACAAGAGCAGGCCATCATCTTTATCGTATTTTGTTTTTAAACAAAAAACACCACAATGAAACTGTAAATGATAACATTAAGCTAATCTATATCAACAAGGGCAAGCAGGTACAATTTGAATTTACCGCAGGTGCTCCAAAATGGGTTCACACCGGAAAATTAAATGACAAATCTCTGACAAAAACATCCTTCAAAGGTCTTCCGCTACTATTTAATTATTCATTGTATGAATTTGAAAAAACATATCCTTTGATCGAAAAGGTTTTAAGAAGTCGGTGGGAGCTTTTGCGGGAATCACCTGATCAATATACCCTCCACGGCGATTACACACATTTAAATGTGGTTGTTGATGAAAATTATCAGACTACCGAAATTGATCAAAAAGCAGTTACTAATTCCATTTTATTTGATCATTTTTACTTTTATTCCTATCTGATGCAATGCCTTGGAAGATGCAGAACTTTGCCTGAGAAACAATACCAAATCATTGAAAGAAAAATGGCAGATTTGCTTAAAAATATTTTTGATAAAGAAAATAAAAATGACTTGATAAAGTGGATTTCGGAAATTTCGCTTGATGATGCTCCAGGCCTGATGTATCCGGAGAAATCGCTTCACAATTTCAGGAATAAAGTAATCCTTTCTAATCGTTAAATCATCCATTCGCGAGAACTTCAAGCAATGCTTTAGCTCTTTTTGACTCTGAATAATTTTCGACGATTCTTTGCCGGGCCATTAATGATAAATTGGGACGCTTTTCCTTGAGCACGTCTTCCAAAATCAATTTCACCAATTTTTCAGTATCTCTTTCTGGTAAAACATATCCCGAATTTCCGACAATTTCTGGTAACATATTAACATTGGAAACGATTGGTGTGCAGCCACATGCCATCGCTTCGCAAAGAGCAACACCAAAACCTTCGGTGATTGAAAGCTGCAAATAATAATTGCTGGTATTGTAAACCTTAAATAGTTCAATTGGGGAGAGCCTTCCGGCAAAAGTTACATTAACAGGAACCTCAATTGAAGGAGGTGCTTGGTTAATACCAACAAATACATAATTGAATTCGCTTAGTTTTTTTGCAGCTTCAATAATAAGATCACCACCCTTGATCCAAAATTGGCCTTCGGAGAGCACAGTGATAAATCTGTTTTGAATTCGTTCAATTTTAGGATTTATCTCCCAAACATCGGTATTAATACCATTGTGAAGAACAGTAAATGGTGTATTGTTATTTTTAAAAAAATGCTTGTAACCTTGCTTAACAATATTGTTGTGCTGATAATACGTGTTTTCGGTGTAAACAAGCGAAGCACTAACTGGCAGCAATCGTGTAGCCATTCTATAAGAAAATCTTAAAATAAATTTCAAGACAGGCTTCCTTAAATTTCCATAGTTTAAATCAGGAAAGGAAGCGCAATCTGTGCCATGCAAAATAATAAAAACCGGCTTTTTGAAAATGCGGCCTAACAATGTAGGCACCAATGCCCAGTATCCCCCAAATGAAACCACGATTAATTTTGTAAAGCGCAAGTGGGAAAGAATGAAAAAAAATTGTTTGATAAGAAAAATAGGAACTGCAAGTTTATTTTTCCAATTATAGGTATTTTGTATGACTACAAATCTTCGGGAAAGTATGTCGATATCAAGATCAATAAAAGAGGCCTTTTTTGGGTAAACAAAAATTATTTTTTCTTTCTTCATGAGTTATGTTTATGATGGATAATGACTATTCATTTCCTACCTCAGCAAAGTTACACTTCCTTGTTTCGTCCTATCAGCCACATTGCCGTATTTGCTGATGGCGCTGTACTTACACACCCAAAAGTAAACGCCTTCGGCAGCGTCGGTGCCGTTTATTTTGCCGTCC
>SABY01000043.1 GCA_009928785.1 Clostridia bacterium
TTTGCCCTTCGGGTGTAATTTGTAGTAATTTGTTGTAATTTGCCCTTCGGGCGTAATTTGTTGTAATTTGTTGTAATTTGCCCTTCGGGTGTAATTTGTTGTAATTTGTTGTTATTTAAAAACTTCATGACTGCCTACTGATGACTGATGACTGCTTACTGATGACTGATGACTGCCTACTGATGACTGTGGACTGAAGCCTGCTCTACTCCTCCGCAAACGATCCTTTGGGTTCACGGAGCATGATCCAACAAAACACAAAACTAATCAAAGCTCCTCCTGACAGCACATAAAAGAATGTTTTATCGTCAACCAATGAGTACAGAACGAGATAAATTACTGCGCCTACATTTCCGTAAGCTCCAGCCATGCCAGCTATTTGTCCGGTTTGTTCTTTTTTTATCATAGGGATAATGGCGAAAGTTGCTCCTTCGGCGCCTTGTACAAAAATGGAAGTTACAACGGTGATAATTACAGCTACCACGAGCCACCACATGCCATCGAATAGTGGATTCAAAAGCTGAATCCCGTCAGGACTCATGTCCCCATATCTGGCGATGATGGCCATAAAGAAAAATCCCACAGCAATGCCGAACATGTACAACAGCATGGTTCGCTTCCGGTTGTTCATTTTGTCGGACAGCAAGCCGCCCAGTGGCCGGGCAAACAGGTTTACAAAGGCAAATGAGGCGGCGATAAACGAAGCAAGTGTAGCTGTCATGATGTAATTGCCATCGCTGTTGGTGAGGTTGCGGAACACATTTTCGAAAAACATCGGAAGCATGGAAACAACAGCCAGTTCGGCACCAAAATTTGCAAAATAGGTGCTGTTTAAAGCAGCCACATTGCCCCAGCGATACTTTTCGTGTTCAGGAACCCCGGCTTTTAATACAGGCAGATTAACCTGAAGAACCTTAATAACGTGTGCCACATAAACCAATGCCAGCAGGCCATAGATCATGTAGAGCATATTGGTAGAAAGTATTGGTTCGCCATTTAGCTGTACGCCTCCTATTTTCCAGGCAAGCACGCCCATTGCGCCTACCAGCGGAAACGACCATAGGAGGTATTGTATTAAATCTTTATAAGAGGAAACCGTCATGGGCTGGGCTTTTTTAGCCTTTTTAAAATGATAAGCCTTTGTAGCTCCATCTTTAGGGACATCCCTTACAAGAAAATAATAAGCAATACCATACACCAACGAAACGCCAGCATTGATAGCCAGGGCGTATCTCCAGCCGTTTTCACCACCAAAAAAATGGATGGCAATCCACGGCAGTGTCATGGCAGCCCACGCTGAACCAAAATTACCCCATCCGGCGTAAAAGCCTTCAGCACGACCCACCATTTTGGGGGGAAACCATTGCGCAACCATTCGGATACCGATTACAAAGCCGGCACCGATTGACCCCAATATTAATCTTGAAATGAGCAATTGGATAAAGGTGTTGCCGAAGGCAAACATAAGTGCCGGCACCGACATGATTATCATCAACAAACTGAACACGATCCGCGGGCCATACCGGTCGATGAGCGCTCCTACAACTATCCTGGCCGGGATGGTAAGGGCTACGTTACAAATTGCCAAAATCTTAATGTGCTCCTGGGTAAGCCATTGGATGTTTTGGAGCATTGTGGTGGCCAGAGGTGCCATGTTGAACCACACATAAAATGTTACGAAAAACGCTATCCAGGTATAGTGCAGCGTTCGGATTCTTTCCTTTGTAAAGTCGATTAATTCCGGAAGTGCCATGGGCAAGTTGTTAATTGTTAATTGTTAATTGTGTGATTATTGCGAGCATAGCCAAGCAATCTGGTCATTGCGGGCATAGCCAAGCAATCTGGTCATTGCGAGCATAGCGAAGCAATCTGGTCATTGCGGGCATAGCGAAGCAATCTGGTCATTGCGGGCATAGCCAAGCAATCTTTAATTATTCTTCGACCTTACGCCGTTGTACAATTTGCGGGTAGATCTGATTTGTTTCCGGTCCCAGTTCCAGATTACGTAAATCGGGCTCCTCCACAAATACCTGAAAGGATACACCAAAAAGTGCATGAATCGGGTAAAAGGGATAAGACCGATCAGCGTAAAAGCCGAAGCAATATGAATTTTTACAAACAGTGGCAAAGTAGCCACGGCAGCGATATCGGGATTAAACAAGAATATGCTTCTCATGTAGGGTGTTAATGTAGATGCAAACCACGACGATCCCCACCTAAAGAAAAATGCAATCCAAAGTCCGGTGATAATTTGCACAGCAAGCACCACATACACCACCACATCCATTTTGGAAGTTACCACGCGGATTCTTTTGTTTTTGAGGCGCCTCACCACCAGTAGCAGAAAGCCCACCAGTGCGGCTATGCCAAAACCGAAGGCAGCTATTTCGAGAATGATCAGGCGCAACGGTACGCTGTTCCACAGCAGCACTTCTGCCGGAAACAAAAAGGCGATCAGGTGTCCGAAAAATAAGAACACAAGTCCCCAGTGGAAGGGGCGGCTGCCATAGTAGAGTTCTCTGCTTTCGAGAAACTGCGAGGATAAACTGCTAACCCCAAAGCCAAAATTCAAATATCTGATAAGGGTGCCTACCACCACCACAACCAGGGCGGCATAAGGCAAACCGATAAAGAAAAAATAATCGCTCATAACTTATAACTTTTTGGTTTTTTACAATGTGTATCGCAAATTTCAGACTTTGGCGATGGCATCAGAAATTCGTTTTTGCCATTGAAAGCCTGCTCAGGAATGACGTATTCGGCGAGATGTTCACCCGTGAAATCGCGATGAAGAAATGCCAGTAATGTTTCGAGGAGGTCTTTGTAATAATTGTTGATACCCCTGAATTTTGTGACCATAAAACGGACTGCCGGCGCGGTAATGATAAATCCCAGCTCTTCGGCAAAATCCGGATCGGTAGTTTTGGAGAGTAGCATAAGCACATTGGGCAAATGATCGCCCAACTCGCTGCCGCAATCCACACCAGCGGCCTTGTGTTCGCTTTGCAGATTCACCAGCAGTTGCGCTCTTTTGTAGTCTTCGCCAAACATCATGTACCCGATGTCGAGGTAACAAGTTGCCTGTACATCAAAGGTTTTTAAATAATATTCCTGCCGGGCAGCATCCGGCAGTTGGAGATGCGTTTCGACCAACTGCTTTAATGTTTCAACTTTTTCGGGAAAATTTGCAGCCGCCAATGCCAGGAATTTCTGCGCAGCTCCGGCCTGATTTTCATCAGGATACCGGAGCATGTCGGCCAGAATTTTATAATGATTTAAATCTTTCATGTACCTCATTCTTTATTACAGTCCTCTCTTGGGCGGTATTCTAAAGCCAAAGCCTGCGTTGCCTTTCACGTCAGCGGTACTTTCGATCATCTCGATGGCTTCTTCGCGGTGTGCCGCCGGAATCACAAAACGTTCGTCGTAGGTTGCCAGCGAAGTGAGCCTAAAAATGGCGTCGGCAGTATCTTTGTCCATCTTCACCTCGTTCATCGGGTCGGTGATTTCGTTT
This sequence comes from Clostridia bacterium, assembly GCA_009928785.1. Classification (GTDB taxonomy): domain Bacteria; phylum Bacteroidota; class Bacteroidia; order Bacteroidales; family 4484-276; genus SABY01. The sequence goes on from SABY01000043.1 coordinate 3,515, forward strand.
GCGGGTAAATCGCCAACGGTTTCGTTGCGACGGTGCAAGCGAACGGCCATCATCTTTTTCAGAATAATTTCGATCACCTTTTCGTTGCCTGCGCTAAAGAGATTAGCCAGGTATTTCATAGGTAATCTCGATTTTTCGATAGCTCCCCAGAAGGTTTCACTGGTAGTTTCGTAGGAATCGTTTTCGATAAATGCCATGGTGGGCAGCAAGGGTGGCACGTAAAATAGGTTGGCCAGCGTCCGGAATTCGGGATGCAACGGCAGGGCCAGGCCCCATTCTTTTACAAATTTATAAACTGGTGATTTTTGTGCTGAAGTAATGGTCGAATCGGCGATACCATTTTCGCGGGCAGCTTTTATTACTTCCGGATCGTGCGGGTTGAGGTAAATATCCATCTGGTTTTTGAGCAAATCCTGATCATCACTTGCGGCGGCGCCTTCAATTTTGTCGGCATCATACAGCATAACACCGAGGTACCTGATGCGTCCCACACAAACATGCATGCAAGCGGGTATCTGTCCGGTTTCCAGACGCGGATAGCACAAAATACATTTCTCTGATTTTCCGGTGCTCCAGTTGAAGTAAACTTTTTTGTAAGGACACGCTGTGACGCACATGCGCCAGCCTCTGCACTTATCCTGATTGATGAGCACTACACCATCTTCGCCACGTTTGTAAATAGCGCCCGAAGGACAAGCGGCAACGCAGGCAGGATTGAGGCAGTGGTTGCAAATTCGTGGCAAATAGTGCATGGTAAGGCGCTCAAGCTGAAACATGGCTTCCTGCTGAGCATCCGACAAGCCTTTAAAATTCACATCCTTTCTTGCATACTCTTTACTACCGCTCAGGTCGTCGTCCCAGTTGGGTCCCGATTTTGGGATCATCGGCTCGCCGGTTATCAACGACACAGGTCTTGCCACCGGCTGGTCATCGCCTGCCTCTGCTTCAAACAAATGTGAATAGCGATAGGTGAAAGGTTCGTAATAATCTTCGAGCACCGCCATATTTGGATTGTGAAAAAGCCTGCTCAATCCTTTGAATTTGCCAGCGCCTTTGAGTCTTACCGAGTTTCCTTTTTTATCCCATCCGCCTTTGTAAATATTCTGGTCTTCCCATTTGTGTGGATATCCGGTGCCTGGCTTGGTTTCCACGTTGTTCCACCACATGTACTCCGCGCCTTTTCTGTTCGTCCAGGTATTTTTGCAGGCAATGGAGCAGGTATGGCATCCGATACATTTATCCAGATGAAACACCATTGCAATTTGTGATCTTATGTCCATGGTTTCGTATTTTTTTTTAAAATTCTACTTTGTCCATTTTTTGTACTAATACAAATGTGTCGCGATTGGTGCCCACCGGCCCCCAATAATTTACGGCATAGGTAAACTGGCCATATCCGCCCATCATAAGATTTGGTTTTAGATGCACACGCGTCAAACTGTTGTTCATGCCCGAACGCCTGCCGCCTCTAACCTGCGATTTAGGTGTAGAATAAGTGCGCTCCACAGCGTGATAAACAAAACATACCCCTTTGGGAATCCTGGCGCTCACGCAGGCTCTGGCAGAATATACGCCGTTGTCGTTGAAAACCTCTACCCAATCGTTGTCTTTTACTCCCAGTTCTTCGGCATCCTCCTCACTCAGCCAGCAAGGCTCCATTCCCCGCGAAAGGGAGAGCATAATTTGCGTGTCGCCAAAAGTGGAGTGAATATGCCATTTCCCGTGGGGTGTGAGCACGTTCAGCATTTTGGCCTTTCCTGTTGCTACCGTCATTCGCAGTTCACCAAAAGCTTCCGGTCGTGGCGAAGGTTTGTAAGTAGGCATGTGTTCGCCAAATTTGATGTACCCTTCGTGGTCGAGATAAAAATGCTGCCTTCCGGTGAGGGTACGCCAAGGCACCAGGCGCTCCACATTATAGGTGTAGCCCGAATAAGCCCGGCCATTCGCCATTAAGCCCGACCACAGGGGCGAATTGTGGTAGCGGTGCGGCCTTGTTAGTAAATCTTTATAATTCATTCGCACATTGCGGGTGCCTTCGGAAAGATCAGTAAGGGCGACACCGGTTTTCTTTTCGGCAAATTTATATGCTCTGTGCGCCAGCTCGCCATTGGTGACGCTGGATAGATGAAGCACGGCATTAGCAGCTTCTACATCTTCGTAAATAGAAGGATATTCGACACCTTCAATTTTCCTGATATGCTCGCGATCCTCAAGCATTTGTTCGTAGAAGTCGGTGGAATCGTATTTGTTGCCATGCCCGCCAAGTCCGGTTTTCATGTTGGGCCCCAAGCAAATAAACTTGTCGTAAATCTTGGTGTAATCGCGTTCTACTACCACGATGTTATGCATGGTTTTTCCTGGAATGGGTTCGCACTCGCCTTTGCTCCAGTCTTTGATGTTGCGTTGGGTAATTTCGCCGGCCGTGTCGTGGGCAATAGGTGTATTGACGATGTCCTTGAGCGGTTTGTTGAAGTGCGTTTTGGCCAGCTCGCTGGTTACCCTTGCTATTTCTCTAAATATTACCCAGTCGCTTTTCGATTCCCACACCGGGTCCACGGCTGCTGCCAGCGGGTGGATGAAGGAGTGCATGTCGGTGCTGTTGAGGTCGGCTTTTTCGTACCAGGAAGCGGCAGGCAGAATAATATCTGAATACAGAGCTGAGGTATCCATTCGGAAGTTTAGGTTGACGATGAGGTCCATTTTACCTTTTGGACTTTCACTCCGCCACTTCACATCTTTTACAAACTGATCGGCTACCTCATCGGCTATCGAGTTGTTGTGTGTTCCCAGATAATGTTTCAGAAAATATTCATGTCCTTTGGCGCTTCCTGCTATTGCATTCCCGCGCCAGATATACCATACCCGCGGGAAATTAACTTCATCGTCAGGCTCGGCGATGGCATGAACCAGCTCTTTGCTTTTCAGCTTTTCGACAACGTATTTTCTGATTTCTTCATCCGTTTTAGCGCCGGCTTTTTCGGCGTCAGCCACTATCTCAAAATTATTCTTATTGTATTGCGGATAAAAAGGCATCCATCCGTTGCGCACCGCTTTTACGGCCATGTCGGCGGAGTGCATTCCCGAGAAATCATTCTTAGGCACCGTGTTGTAGTCGGCCTGGTTGCCGTCGTAGCGCCACTGGTCGGAGTTGATGTAATGCCAGATGGGAGTTTGCTGCAAACGGGGTGCTCCTCCCCAGTCTTTGCCCGACATGATCGATCCCCACGAATCTATCGGAGCCAGCTTTTCCTGACCCACATAGTGGTTCATCCCGCCGCCATTTACGCCAATACATCCTGTGAGCATCAGTGCCATGGTGCCTGCTCTGTAAATCAAATTGCTGTGGTACCATTGGTTTACACCGGTACCGATGATGATGCTGCATTTTCCTTTGGTAGTTTCGGCAGTGCGGCTCCATTCGCGGGCAAACTGGAGCACCGTTTTGGGCCCAATGCCTGTTAGAATTTCCTGCCAGGCAGGGGTGTAGGCCGCGTTTTTTTCGTCGTAAGATTTCGGATAGTCGCCTCCCAGCCCGCGATCGACGCCATATTGCGCCATCATCAAATCGTAAACGGTGGCAACTTTTACCATACCATCCACGGTTTTGATGTGTTTGACGGGAACGCCCCTTTGTGCGCTTAATTCTTTTCCGTATTCTATAAAATTAAGCTGTAGGATTTCATCGTTTTTATCAAGAAGCGTAAGTGTGGGATCATAAGATTTTCCGGTTTCGGCATCTTCAAATTTCATGTTCCAGTTGCCGTCCTTGCCGTCCCAGCGGTGACCCGAGCTTCCTCCCGGACAGACCAGGTCGCCGGTTTGGGTGTCGATATTCAGAAACTTCCACTCTCCATTTTCGATGTCTTTGTATTTATCCACCTTGCCAGCCCGGAGCATTTGTCCCGGAACCAGCTTTCCATCCTCTTCCACTATTTCCACCAGGAAGGGACTGTCGGTGTATCTTTTGGTGTAATCTATAAAATAAGGTGTTTGTTTTTCGTGATGGTATTCTTTTAAAATAACATGAACCACCGCCATCCAAAAAGCTCCGTCTTGTCCGGCGTGCACCGGCACCCATTTGTCGGCATATTTGGCTACCATGCTAAAGTCGGGCGAGAACACTACCGTCTTGGTTCCATTATGCCGGCTTTCGGAAAAGAAATGTACGTCGGGGGTGCGTGTCATTCCCAGGTTGGCACCCATGCAGGCCACAAACTTTGAGTTGTACCAGTCGGCACTTTCGGCTACATCGGTTTGCTCGCCCCAAATTTCAGGGAAAGAACACGGGAGATCGCAATACCAATCGTAGAAACTAAGATTTACGCCGCCCATCAATTGTAGAAATCTGGAACCGGCTGCAAAACTGAGCATCGACATGGCAGGGATGGGGGAGAAGCCCACCAGCCTGTCGGGGCCATATTTTTTGGTAGTGTAAATATTGGACGCTGCTATGATCTCAAGCGCTTTTTCCCAGGTCACCCGTCGCAGCCCGCCTTTGCCTCTGGCCGTCTGATAACGTTTCCTTAGCTCCGGATTGGCTTGTATGTTTTCCCAAGCCTTTAGGGCATCGCCGGTTTTGGCTTTTTCTTCGTTAAAAATATCCACCAAAGCACCGCGGATCATGGGATATTTTACCCGGATGGGGCTATACAAATACCACGAAAACGAAATGCCCCGCTGGCAACCGCGCGGCTCATATTGTGGCAGCGACTTCTCCAACAATGGATAATCGAGCGCCTGGGTTTCCCAAACCACAATACCCTCTTTAACATGGATATTCCAGCTACAGCCGCCGGTGCAGTTTACGCCATGCGTACTTCTTACTACTTTATCGTGCTGGTGCCGGTTTCTGTAAAACTCTTCCCACTGGCGGGTTTTCGGGGAGATTAAATCTTTTATCCAACTCATAATTTATACTTTATGTAAATTAATAAATGGTATAGTCTGATAGGAAAATTAGGCGGTTACCCGCGATGGTTTTCGTTGTGGGTAAAAAATCATGATAAAAATCATGATGGCCAGAAAAGCTGCAATCCCAAAAATAGCCATTGCCATATTATAGCTTTCTGAAGTTTGCTTTAGGCTGTTTTCGTTCACCGATTTAAGATACGCGGTGAGGTCGAGCACTTCCGCTTCAGTTACGGGATGGTTTTGGTAAGCCACAGTCATAAGTGGAAATGGCGGGCTTTTGATGATGGCCGCTACGCCTGCGCTACCCATATTTTTCCAACTGGCGGTTAGGTCTTTCGCTAGGGTTCCGTTGCTAAAGCTGCTCTCATCGGCCACATTGTGACACGCATTACATGCAGAACCACCGTTGGTCAGGCGCTTTTCGCCCGAAAAAAGCAAGGCTCCCGAAGCAATATTTTCGTTGGTGGCCTCACTCAGCATATCCGGGGCGGCGGCTGTTTCGCCACTGGCTCCGGTGCCTGCGCTGGTTCGTTTGATGTAATCAATCACAGCCAACGTCTGCGCATCAGTGAAGTCATTGTCGGGCATGGGCATGCGATTGTACTCCTCAAAAATGGCGACGGCTTCGGCATCACCACTTTTTATCAGCGTCTGCGACGACTTAATAAAAGCCACAAGCCACTCCTGGCTTCTTTGTTCGGTAATGTTTATCAGGTCAGGGCCTACCAGGCGGCCTTTGCCAATGGTGTGGCAGGCAACGCATGTTTTATTGTAAAGGTCTTGCCCTTCATCTGCATAGGCCAATGATAAGATCAGCAGCCCGACAATAGTTAGTAAAGTCTTCATAAGGTTTTGTTTCTGAAATTACCAAAAAAATAATTCGGGTATAAAAGTACTTTTAAAACATAATTAGCCTCAAAAATTAACTATTTACACTGTAATTTATACTTTTTCTAAATTTATCGAAATTATAATGTACTGAATAATAAGGCTTAAAATAAAAAATTACGTCTATCGAAACAGGAAACCTTTGCAAGAAAGCATGCCGACTTTCCCCTGCCTACTTCCTCCCTGCGGACTGAGACCTGTGGCCTGCCTACTGCGGACTGTGCCCTGCCGACTTTTCCCCTGCCGACTTTTCCCCTGCCGCCTTTCTTCCAGCCGACTGCTGACTGTGACCTGCCGACTTTCCCCTGCCGACTTCCTCCCTGCCGACTGAAGACTGTGACCTGCGGACTTTCCCCTGCCGACTGAGGCCTGTGACCTGCCGACTTTCCCCCTGCCGACTTTCCCCTGCCGACTGCGGACTGTGCCCTGCCGACTTTCCCTGCCTACTTCCTCCCTGCCGACTGAAGACTGTGGACTGCCGACTTTCCCCTGCCGACTTTCTTCCTGCTTTAAAAATATTATTGATTACTTTTGCGTTTCAAAACGCACCAAACATTATTAAGATAAAATGGAAGAAGCAGAAAAATACAATCAACGCGAAGAGATTTTTTCGAAAGCGATCAGAGCAGGCAAGCGTACCTATTTTTTTGATGTAAAAGAAACCCGTGCGCAGGAGCGCTTTCTTACCATCACCGAAAGCAAAAAACGTTTCGACAACGACAATGGTAAGTTCTTCTACGAGAAACACAAAATTTTTCTCTATCAGGAAGATTTCGACAAATTTATGGAAGGCTTGCAGGAAAGCATGGGATTTATCAGTGAAGGCTCCGAGCCTCCCTATCATCGCGACCCAAACCCGGCCACTGGTATTGAAGAAGAAATTAAAAGCGTTAAGTTTGAAGACCTCCACAGCGATACCGACGATGCTACTGCCCACGAGGCCGACAATTTATAATAAAACAAACAAGGTTGTTTATGGCAATAAAGCTGGCTCACAGGCCGGCTTTTTTGTTAGATTACTGCTTTTGGCGGCGGCAGCGTGTTGATTTCTTTTTACAACAATTGTAAAGCAAGCGCCGATTAAGTTTTACTTTTGCAACCGAAAAAACGAAGAGCGAAACGATGGGAAAAATCATAGCTATAGCTAATCAGAAAGGCGGTGTAGGCAAGACTACCACAGCCATCAATCTGGGAGCTGCACTGGCAGTACTGGAATACAAAACACTGATCATCGATGCCGATCCGCAAGCCAATGCTACCTCTGGCATGGGGCACGACCCGCGCAATGTTCAAATCAGTATTTACGAATGCATCATCGACGACAGCAACCCCGACAGCGCCATCATCGAAACTACTACGCCCAACCTCTTTCTCATCCCGGCACACATCGACCTGGTAGGCGCCGAAATAGAAATGATCAACCTGCCCAACCGCGAAAAGATGATGAAACGGGTAGTTGATAAAATCAAAGACAACTACGATTTTATCCTCATCGACTGCTCTCCATCATTGGGATTGGTAACGGTGAACGCGTTGTGCGCATCCGATTCGGTGATCATACCGGTGCAATGCGAATATTTTGCCCTGGAAGGCCTTGGCAAGCTGCTCAATACTATTAAGATTGTGCAGTCCAGGCTCAACGAAGCGCTCGACATCGAAGGCATCCTGCTCACCATGTACGACACACGGCTGCGGCTGGCCAAGCAGGTGGTGGAAGAGGTGCGTACACATTTCCAGCAAATGGTTTTCGATACCATCATTAGCCGCAATACCAAACTTGGTGAAGCACCCAGCTTTGGCGAAACCATCATCATGCACGATGCGGAATCGTCGGGCGCTATCAACTACCTAAACCTGGCACGTGAAATCCTGCAGAAAAACCAGCTCACACGCATGAGCAATGCAGATTACCAAATAGATTTATCTGATGACAAATAAAAACAGAAGAGGTGCCCTGGGGCGTGGCCTCGAAGCCATACTGCAAAGTCCCGATACCGATATCACTTCCAAAGATATTTCGGGCAACTATGTGGTGGGCGCCATCGCCAACGTAGGCATCGACAAGATAGAAACCAACCCTTTTCAGCCGCGCAACGATTTTGAAGCCGAAGCCCTTAACGAACTTGTTGATAGCATCCGCGAACAGGGCATCATTCAGCCCATCACCGTGCGCAAACTGGGCTACGACCGCTACCAGGTGATCTCCGGCGAGCGCCGGCTGCGTGCCGCCAAAATGGTGGGGCTTGATGAGGTGCCTTGTTATATCCGTGTGGCCAACGATGAGCAGATGCTTGAGCTGGCACTGATAGAAAATACCCACCGCGAAGACCTCAACTCCATCGAGATAGCCATTAGCTACCAGCGCCTGCTCGAAGAGTGCAACCTGACGCAGGAAGCACTTAGCCAGAAGGTGAGCAAAAAACGATCAACGGTAGCCAATTACCTGCGGCTACTCAAACTCCCCGCCGAGGTGCAGCTCGCCATTCGCGATGGCAGCATCTCCATGGGGCAGGCGCGCAACTTTATCAGCATTCAAAGTCATGAAGATCAGCTTATGCTGCTCAACGAAATACTTACGCAGGGACTCAACGTTAGAGAGGTCGAACAGAAGACGAGAGAAATCAATAAGCCACAGCGCAAAAAGGTTTACCGCATCAAACTGCCTACACGAATCACCGAAATGGCGCAACGCATCGGCAGCGGATACCAAACCACGGTAAAGGTGAAACGCAATACCAAAGGACAGGGAAGTATCGTTTTAAAATTTGGTTCGGAAGAAGAAATGGATCGGCTGCTGAGTTTGCTCGACACCAAAATTGCCGCTCCCGAAAACGATAAATAAAAATATGCCTGATGACGCCCGTTGTATGCTGAAGCACCAGCAAGAAAGCTGTAAGGCCGCACGGAAGACTTTCGGTGGGCGTGATTTGTTGCTGCTGATGGCAATGCTGGTGACCTTTGCAGCGCATGCACAACAAAACGGCGCCACAGCCCCTGCTGATTCGGTGCCCTGGCATGATGCAAAAAAAGCCACAATTTACTCCGCCGTCCTGCCGGGGCTCGGCCAGGCTTACAACCGAAAATACTGGAAAATACCGATTATCTACGCAGGCTTTGGTACATTGGCTTATTTTATTACCACCAACACCCGCAACTACCACGACTTTCGCACAGCTTACAACACTGTTTATAACGGCGACACCGCTGCCTTTGCCGGCAATGAGCTTATCGTAAAATATAATGCCAACCTCACACAGTTGCAGGAGGGGCGCAATTTCTATCGCCGCAATACTGAGCTAAGCTGGATCATAGCCGGGGTGCTCTACCTGCTGCAAATCGTCGATGCCAGCGTGGATGCCAACCTTTATAATTTTGACGTGAGCGACGATGTGAGCTTACAGTTTACACCTGTGCACGACAACTATTTGTTTTCGGCGCGACCAGCCGTGGGTCTTACGTTACGATACAAATTATAATCTTGTTTTTTATGAAAATAGCTTTGATAGGATATGGCAAAATGGGAAAGCTCATCGGGCAAATGGCCATAGAACAAGGACATCAGATTGTGGCCACAATCGACAGGCACGACGATTGGCAAAATAATGAAGCAACACTTAGCCAGGCCGGGGTCGCCATCGAATTTAGCACCCCCGACGCTGTGGTGGAAAATATTTATGAATGCTTCCGCCGAAACATCCCGGTAGTTACGGGAACCACAGGGTGGGAACATCACAAAGCCGACGTTCGCGCCTACTGCGTTCAAAATCATCAGACCTTATTTACTGCTTCCAATTTTAGTTTGGGTGTAAATGTCTTTTTCAGGCTCAACCGCCAACTGGCCGCCATGATGAACCAAATGCCCGGCTATGCGGTGCGCATCGACGAAACGCACCATATCCACAAGCTCGACAAACCCAGCGGAACCGCGCGTGTTCTGGCTGATGACCTTGTACAAGAGCTGCATCACAAAACCGGCTGGAACAATGATGAATCAGCCGGTACAGAAACTTTTCCGGTAGTTTCGCACCGCATCGACGAGGTAAACGGCGAGCATATTGTAAGCTACACTTCGCCCGATGATAGGATAGAAATAAAACATACCGCTTTGAGCCGGCGTGGTTTTGCCATCGGCGCTTTGAAGGCTGCACAGTGGGTCATAGGCAAAAAGGGCTTCTTTACGATGGACGATATGACCAACGCCGGACATTAACATTTATTAACCGTCAACCAGCACGGCTTTAATTCTTTTCGCGTTTCAAGTTATTAATTTTCAAAAACAAAAAATGTCAACACTCATTATCCTGATCCTCATCTTCCTCTTCTTTCCCGCATTCATGGCACCTGTTTTCCCAAAAGCCGGCATTAGCCAGTGGAAAGCCTTTGTGCCAATACTTAACTATTGGCAGTGGAACCGCCTCAATGGCAAACCCTACTGGTGGTTTTTGTTGTTGCTGGTGCCTTTCATCAATATTTTTATGGTTTTCCTTATGATTGTCGAAACGGCCAAAGCTTTTGGAAAATTCGATTTGGGCAATCAGGCGCTGGCAGTATTGTTTCCTTTTATCTATTTACCCTGGCTGGGAACCGACAAGCGCCAGAAATATATCTCGCCCGACAAGCGTCCTCAAATAAAAAAGACAGTAACGCGCGAGTGGGTCGATGCCATCATTTTTGCTGTGGTAGCGGCCACCATCATTCGCACTTTTATTTTCGAAGCCTATACCATCCCCACCTCCTCAATGGAAAAATCGTTGCTGGTGGGCGACTTCCTTTTTGTTAGCAAAATGGCTTACGGCCCCAAAGTTCCCAACACACCGCTGGCATTTCCTTTTGTGCATCACACCATGCCTTTCACCGAATCCACCAAGAGCTATCTGGAATGGATAAAGCTGCCATATTACCGTTTTCCGGGATTTGGCAACGTGGAACGTTACGATGCCGTGGTGTTTAATTATCCGAGTGGCGACACGGTGGTGTTGCAGCGCCAAAGCGAAGACTATTATCAGATTGTACGCGACGAAGGCTACGATGAGGTGTGGCGCAAGTACGATGTGGTGGCGCGTCCGGTAGATAAACGCGAAAATTATATCAAGCGCTGCATAGGACTTCCCGGCGACACCATTTCCATTATTAATAAAGAAGTTATTGTAAATGGCCAAAAAGCTTTTGTGCCCGATGGCATGCAGTTTCAATTTACCGTGACTACCACTGGCAACAGCTTCCGCCAGGGCGAGCTTACCAGCTTGATGGACATGATGAATATTTCGGAAGGCTATGCCATTATTCCCGGAAGGGGCTATTGCAAAATAGAGATGGATGGCGACGGCAACGCTACGATGCTTTATCCGGCGCGCAGCCGCACAGGCCAAATTTATTACACTGCAGGATGGCTGCCAGCCAACCAGTTTTATCTGCCCATGAGCAGCCAAAAAGCTGAACTACTCCGGCAGAACCCGCGTATCGCCAGCGTGGAGATGGAAATGATGACCACCGACAACGTGAGCGAACGCGTGTTTCCGAACGACACCCGCCACTTCCGCTGGAACCAGGACAACTATGGCCCGTTGTGGATTCCCAAAGCCGGAACTACCGTTGAGCTTAGTACTAAAAATATCGCTCTCTATCGCAAAATAATCGATGCGTACGAAGACCACGACCTGCGCATTGAAGGTGATAAAATTTTTATTGATGATAAATTGGCTGAGAATTATACTTTTGCTCAGGATTATTACTGGATGATGGGCGACAACCGCGACAACTCGCTCGACTCGCGCTTCTGGGGCTTTGTACCCGCCGACCATATCGTTGGCAAAGCTGTTTTTGTATGGCTGTCGCTGGATAAAAACAAAGGCCTTTTTGACGGCAAAATCCGGTGGGGAAAATCCCTGCGAACAGTGAAATAATTAGGAAACTTTTTTTATTAATCCATTTAAATATGAAAACGATGAAAAAACCTATTGCTTTATTAATGATGTTGCTGCTGGTGGCCGGCACTGCTATGAGCCAGAAGCACTTTACCGGCAAGATCACCTTCAAGATCGATTTTGATATGAAGGACTTACCCGAGGAGGCGCGCGGCATGCTTCCCAAAACCATGACCATGCTCATTGGCGAGGACAAGGTGAAAACCGAGATGTTTACACAAATGGGAACGCAAGGCTCCATTGCCGACCTGAGCAAAAATGTGCAGATAAGCCTGATCAATATGATGGGGCAGAAGTATGCCATCCGCCAGAGTGCCGAAGAGATAGCTCAGGAAGCTGCCAGCGAGGGCGAGATGAACGTTACCATTACCGACGAAACGATGGAAATTGCCGGCTATACCTGCAAAAAAGCTATCGTGAAGGGGAGCAAGGAAAGCGATCCTGTTTTCACGGCTTGGTTTACCGAAGAACTTGAAGCTCCCGCCAACCTCAACTTTACCAATCCTTATTTTAAACAAATCAATGGCGTGCTGCTCAAATACGATCTGGCAGCCGGCCAGGGCATGACCATGACCATGACCGCCATTGAGGTGGAAAAAATGAAGGTAAAAGACAAAGAATTTGAAATCCCCGAAGGCTACCAGGAAACCACGCAGGAAGAGATGATGCGCAACCTGGGCGGCTAATGTTTCGGCAGGCTGGCTTCGGCAGATTTCGACAAGATCAAGCTACTGTTCGGCGACCGTGCATTGACAATAAAAACCCCCGCTGCCAAATGATGCAGCAGGGTTTTTTTTGATTATAAAAATGTGGCTGACTTCGACAGGCTCAGCCACCGCTGGTTCCGACAGACTAAAACTACTGCTCACCCATCACAATCCTTGATTGGTATGCACACGTTGTTCTGTTGCACCGGATTTCTCTGCCGCACATTTGGGCATCAAAATGACGACACATATTGAAATAACGAGGCTGTGTCATAATTTTAAAAACTCCTTCAGCTCCTCGTTGAGCCGCGCCGTCGGCAATCCCATAACATTAAAATAGGAGCCAACGATTTTTTGGATGCCTACCAGCCCAATCCACTCCTGAATGCCATAACCACCTGCTTTGTCGTAGGGTTTGTAATGATCTACATAGTGCTGAATGGTTTCCGCTGACAAACTTTTAAAATACACCTCCGTGCAATCGGTGAATGCTTTGAACTTTCCGGTGCTGCGCAGACATACGCCCGTGATTACTTCATGCTTCTTTCCGGAGAGCCGTTGCAACATAGCGATGGCTTCTTCGCGATTTGCTGGTTTGTTAAGGATTTCGTCATTCAGGCAAACGATGGTGTCGGCAGTGATGATAATTTCATCCGGACGCAGCTCATTTTCGGCGAAAGCCAGCGCCTTTTTTTTACAAAGAAACAAAGCCACCTCGGCACCGCGCAGATGCTCCGGGAAGTTTTCGTCACCTTCTTTCAGGCGCACCGTAAACCTATAACCCATCTCGGCCAGCAACTGCTGCCGGCGCGGCGAACCCGATGCCAAAACGATCCTTTTAGAAACGCTCATTTTAATTTTAAATTAATAAGAAGAAACACAAAGCACGTTTTGCAAAACCCAAAACCCAAATTCCAAATTCCAAATTCCAAATCACAAATAAATTCCAAATTCCAAAACTCAAACCCCGGAGCTGTATCCCAAACCTCCACATCCTCAAATCATCACATCACCACATCCTCACATCACCACATCATCACATCATCACATCCTCACATCACCACATCCTCACATCACCACCTCATCACATCCTCAAATCCTCACATCACCACATCACCACATCCTCGCATCCCACATCAGCACATCACCAAATCACTTCAGCATCCCCGCTACTTCGTCGATGTTTCCATCGTTGGGTGCTGGCCCTATGCCCAATACTTTGCACATGATCGGATACACCGACACGTTGGCAAAGGGCGGGTTCATATAGCCATCGCTACGGAAGGCCGGTCCGGCAGCATAGAAAATGGTGTGCATGTCGGTGTTGGCATTGTCGTAGCCGTGGGTGCCGCCGTAGTAGTTGCCGCTGGTTTTGTAACCTACGCTCCAACTGCTGTCGGCTGCTACCACAAAGTCGAGCGTGCGGGGGTTGGTGCCATAGTGGAGCCTTTCGGGAACTGTGCCTGAAGCCCACCAACTGACGTGCGGAACCCGGTCCAGCGCAGCCGCCACCGAGTCGTGAAATCCGTCGGCAGCTTGTAAAGTCCACACCGGATTGCCTCCTTGCGCTTCGGCTATCCACGTGGTGTCGATGTAATCGGCAAGCAGCACAGCTCTTTCGGCGTCGATGGCGCCCATGCCATGATCAGACAGGACGATGACATTTATTTTGTCGTGAAAAGGCAGCGCAGAAAGACGATGCATGAATATTCCCAGAAGCGAGTCGAGGTGTTCCACTGTTTCGACGAGCTGCGGGCTGTCGGGTCCAAAGGTGTGGCCGCATCCGTCAGGCTCATCTACATACCACATCACCAGTTGTGGGCGATGCGCTTCGGGCAGTTGCAACCAAGCCATCGCCGTGTCGATGCGGACAGTGTAGGGCATTTTGTGTTCGTAGGGCTTCCAAATGGTAGGGTGCTTCCCCTGGATATCCGCTTCGGAGCCAACCCAGAAAAGTGTAGCCGCGCGCAAGCCTTGCTTTTGTGCCGTATTCCAAATAGGCTCGCCGCCATAAAAAGTGCCGTTGTCGCGCGACAACGTGTCTTTCATACGGTAGTAGCGCTGATGCTCCGGATCGTAAAAACCATTGAGAACGATGCCGTGATGGTCGGGATACAATCCGGTGGCCAGCGTATAATGGTTTGGGAATGTTTTGGTAGGAAACGACGGAATCATTCGTTCGGCTTTTACACCCACAGCCGCCAGACTGTCGAGGGTAGGGATGTTGGCTTTTTGATCGTAATCCCACCGGAAGCCATCGAGGGAGATAACAACGAGATAGGTTTCCCCTGTTTTGAGACTACTGTGCGCACACGATATAAATAATGCCGGCAATAGGATTAACAACAGAATCATTTGATTTTTCATATCTCTAAATGCTAATGGAATTAAAAATAAGAAGTCCTGCAAATGTAGCAGGACTTCTTTCAAATTGTTCAAAAGAAAATGGTGCTGTTAGAAGATATATCTTATACCAATCTGGAGCTGCCAGACTTGAGAGTAATTATAATAAGGAGAGTAGGTTTCGGTAGGATACTCGCCATCAACCTTTACCATTGAGAAGCTTGGAACTCTATTTTCATCCATGCCTTCATATTTTAAAATTTGACCATTGTTCGATCCGAAATTTGTTTGGTAAACGCCCCATTCGCTGTTGAGGATGTTTCCAACATTTAGGCAGTCGAGGCTGAATTGCAAAGTGTTTGTTTTTCCGGCCACTTTAAAATAGTACTCGCGTGCAATACGTAGGTCGAACCTGTTTACCCAGGGAGCGCGCGCAGCGTATGCTTCAGCATATTCTCCTTTGTGATTGCTAAGATATTTGTCCTGTTCTAAAAAGTTGAAGAAAGCATTTTCATCTTCTGGACTAACAAAATTTATCTCACCTCTATTATTAGGTATATAAATCAAATCAGTTGCAATACCATCGCCATTCATGTCATTGGTATAGGTAAAGCTATTTCCGTAAGGTGTAAAGCCAGAATAGAATAAGTTAACAATAGTAGCAGATTTTAAGGTATTGTTATTCCAAGGAATTTTCCAGGAAGCAGACCCAATTAATTTTGATGGAACAACATATTGTGAACGCTGAACCAATGGAA
This sequence comes from Clostridia bacterium, assembly GCA_009928785.1. Classification (GTDB taxonomy): domain Bacteria; phylum Bacteroidota; class Bacteroidia; order Bacteroidales; family 4484-276; genus SABY01. The sequence goes on from SABY01000043.1 coordinate 19,046, forward strand.
GGTGTGGTCCGTCAACTTCGAGTAGACCTGTGTAAGCAGATGCTGCGTTGCTACCCGGCATACCAGAAATTTCTTTTGATTCGGTGTAGGTGTATGAAAGCATCAGGTTCAAGTCTTTTGCAGGTTCAGCATAGACAGAAATGTTGCCAATTGCACCCCATCCTTCACTGGTATTCGACAGGACATACGCATTTTTAGAAGTATAGGTCAAGCTATCTCTAACAGGATAAATATACCTGTCGTCAGCACCGCTGAAACGTTCCCAGCTCTCATCTGGTTGCATGAGGTTGTAGTTTTGCAACATTACACCATTTATGGTTTTTGTAAAAATACCTTCAATTGTTACCGATAACGGAAAAGAAACCGGGACTTGATAATCCAATGCCAATGAAGTTTTCCATACCTGCGGCATTTTAAAATCCGGGTCGATGGCATTGATATCGCGTGGCAGTGCACCTTCTTCAGGGGTAATAGTGTTTGGTAATCCTAATATTCTAATCATTTCATCTACATCGGTAATCATTGGTCCGGCCAGCAATTCAAGATTAGGATCAGCAAACGTGACGTTACCCTCAGCATCATACTTTGTTACAGCAGCATAACTACCTTGTACCATGCCTGAGTTGGTAGGCATATTGGTAAAGAAAACCAATGGAAGCCTGCCGGCAAATAAACCGGTGCCACCGCGCAGCTTCATGGTTTGATCATCCACTACATCCCATGTAAAACCAACTCTGGGCGAAATCTGAATTTTTGCATCGGGCCATTCGCCAGTATCAAGGGTTTTCCCACCAAAGTCCAAAGCACTAATAGCATTGTTACTAATGAGATTGTCTTCGTACACAAGATAATCAGCACGTAAACCATAAGATAATTTGAAATTTGGATTAATGCTCCACTCATCCTGGGCATAAATACCAAACTGGTTGAATGCAACTTCAGCAGCAGGATTTTTCTCGCCACCGTAGCCATAAGTTAGCGCAAAATCTCTGGGAGCTGCCTCATTCAGAAAATCATCCACGCTTGCATACCGGTAGTACCCGGTTCCGTTACGCATATAGGAGTTGTTGGCCATCTGATGTTCATAACTTGCTCCGATAGTAAGTTTATGGTTGTCTAAATAGACATTTACATTGTCAACAATGTTAAAAATATTGTTGTTTACTCCATTGTTCCAGGTAAACAGTTCATAGCCTGCTGACATGTAAGGCTCCAGAATCTGACTGCTATCAGCATTAACGCCATTCATGATGTCGATAAAAGGGAATGGGCTTGATTCTGATCCACGCATATCTTCAATTTTTGTGTAGGTGGCCAGGAGCTGGTTTGATATATTATTGGAGAAACGACTGTTAATATCAAGCGCAATAGAATTGACGGTATTGTCTTGTGAATAAATGGAGTTGGAGAAGGCCATCGAATACTGTGAAATTCGGTCCATCGATCTATTACGAAAACCAGCATCTGTTGAGTTTCCATTTGTTGGGTACCATGCCTGATTCTTAACATAATTGTATCTAAGACTCAATTTGTTTGATTTATTGATGTTCCAGTCGATTCGCGCCATAAGTTTTTTGTTATCCTCATCAGCAGGATAACTATTGTACGAACCCGGATCATAGCCGTATTTTGAAATCAGGTGTTGTTTTACCAATTCCATATCAGATATGCTGGTGCGTGAGAGCATGAGGTCGGTATTTGCAACCCCATCTTCAGACGGTCTCCAGGTAACCACCTGGCCGGGATTGATTTCGTACTCACCATTCACAAAAAAGAACAATTTGTTTTTGATGATCGGCCCTCCTAATGTGACGCCATAAGTTTTTGTAGATTCTTCATCACGGCTTCCAAAATCGATATCACCAATCTTGTTGCCGCGCATATCCTGATTTTTTAGGTAGGCATAGGCAGAGCCTCTGTATTCGTTGGTTCCCGATTTTGTAATGGCATTGATACCTCCACCTATAAAATTAGTTTGGCGAATATCAAATGGAGCAACAACAACCTGAACTTCCTCGATAGCATCCAACGAAATAGGGTTACCACCTCCAGGAAGGTTGGAGCCTAAGCCGAAATTGTTATTGAAATTAGCACCATCTACAGTAAAGTTGGTGGACCTTCCGTCTCCGCCGGCAAAGCTCATACCATTCGCATAAGGCGAAAGACGCGCTACGTCCTGAATGCTTCGGCTGATGGTGGGCATTCTGGTCAGTTGTTGATTTGAGATGTTGGTGGAGGCACCTGTTTTATCAGTTTGGAAGGCAGATGCTTTTTGGCCCACAACCATAACCTCTCCCAGTTCAAGCGCCCCTTCTGTTAAAACAACATTCAGATCAAAGGTTTGCCCCAGAAATAAAGTGATGTCCGAAAAAGTTTCTTTGGAATATCCTACAAAAGATACTTCCACAGAATATGGACCACCAGCTCTCATACCAGTGAGGTTGAAATAGCCTTCACCACTGGTGATAGTGCCATACTGGGTTCCGGATGGTTGGTGTGTGGCAATTACGGTAGCTCCTGGCAGCGACTCATTGTCAGACCCCAACACCCGCCCGCTGATGGCTGATGTAGTTACCTGTGCAAAAACAGTTTGTGCGGCAAATACCAGTGCCAGCGCAAACACTAAGTTAAGTAATGATCTTTTCATAATTCATTTAGTAGTTTAGTGAATAAATTCAATTTTCGTTTCTGGGCGTAAAAGTAGAAGTTCGCCTCACATACAAACCCACTTGATAAAAAATGTTATTCAATTTTATTCTATTGTTTATCATGCAATTACCATTGATTGTTAATAAAACAATCTGTAATTGAACCATTATTGGTTGCTGAAAATTATTCGACTAAATGTGTGCAAACACTGAAATGATTGTAATTCAGAAAATTAAAAATTAAAACAGAGGTGCAAAGCATTAAAACTCCACCCGCAGCATCACCGAAAAGGTACGGCCAAAGCCCGGAAAGCCGCGGAACGACTGCAGGTCGTGGCCGGAGCCGTCCTCGCCGCCCACCCAATAGCGGGCGTCGGTGAGGTTGTAGCCGCTGATGCCAAGCTGCGCCTGCATGGAGGCCAGGCGAAACGGAAAGTTGATGTGCGCGTCGAGAATCCCGTAGTCGGGCAATTGCCAGGGTTGGAAAAGATCGTCGGGATTGTTGCGCCGGGATGGGTCAAAGTCGGCGTATTGCTTAGCATAATACATCCAGTTGGCGGTGATGATAAATGTTTTGAGCACTTGCAACCGCGCGTTGAAGCCTGCCTGCACGAGTGGCGCGCCACCAACAAAAAGATCGTTGGCAAAAACACTGACAGTATCCACGGCGGTATTGTCATCATTAAAAAGCACTGCCGACACATTGTTTTTCCATTTCCAGTTACCTATGGAGGCGAGCGCCCCCAGTTGTAAATGTTGGCTTACGCTAAATGAAGCCTCCGCCTCGATGCCGGTGTGCAGCGCATCCAGGCCGGTTACCAGCGCGCGTGTCTGCGTGTTGTCGGCAAGTTGCACGTATTCGTTGGAGAGAAAACTCTTGTCGATCCAAAGGCTGTAGTAAACGTTGGCGCGCAGCGTCATCCTGTTGTCGGAGTAGCCATAGCCGGCTTCGGCAGATGCCACTTTTTCGTTTTCGAGGTTTTTTACCGGCACATTGCTAAAGTTCCCAAAGACATATTTAAAATAAGGTGTCCTGGAAAAGTATCCTGTATTAAAATAAAGCTGGTGCTGAGGTGCTAATTGCCAACTGATGCCGCCTTTGGTGTCGAACCCGGTGCGCAGCAACAACTCGCTGCGGGTGTTGCTGGTGTAGTTATAATTGTCGGTGCGCTGGTACCACATGTTGGTGAAGGTGCCACTTACAAAGGCGTTGATGGTGTTTTTGGTGTATTCGGCCTGGCCAAAAATACTTGCCGAGGGGTTGATAGCTCCGTTGTCGATTTTGATGACGTCACCCACGGTTTTTATCTGGCTGCGGCCTGCCACTCCGTCGATGGCATAAGCGAAGTCGTCGATGAAGAAGTCGCCACCCAACAGGTCGCGCACCTTTTCTTGCAACGTGGATTGGAAGTAGCGCAGATGGATTCCGGCGGTAAATTTCAGGGCATCGTTTTTTGTCCATTCGAGGCGTTGCAGCAGTCCGGCCCATTGGTGGCTTGCCAGGAAGTCGGTTTGAATATTTTGTGAAAAGCCGCTCACCACCTGCCCGTTGGCCAGCGTGTCGGTGAGGGTGTTGTTAGCATTTTGGTGATAAATGGTCTGCCAGTCTATTTGGCCGCTTTCGTTGCGATAGTCGAAGATAGAGGGCGCATAGCCAAAGGATTCTGACCATTTGCCGCCGCCATAGCCCGGCGAGTAATAGGCCGAGGAGGCCAGGAAAAGCCGTTCCGAAATATTCCAGTAATGGTTGAGTGTGATATAGGGCTTGTGGTAATAATTTTCGGATGCGTTGTTGATGCTTCCGTTGTAGCTGCCCCAGTCTTTGTTGAATTTTATGCCGTGCAGTTTTATCTCTTCGTCGGCAAGTTTGAGGGTGCGTTGGCCATGATGCTCGGGAGCGCCGAGAGCGGTAAAAACCAGCGTATGGCGGTTGTTCCACGATTTGCTCACCGACAGGAAGTAAGCCCAGGCATCCACGTAAGTGGCATCTACATATCCGGGGCCTTGCGTGCGAGAGCCAAGAAAACTTACTGCCACGCCATTTTCAAGTTTCCCGGTGTTGAGAGCCAGTGTCAATTTGCTGTTGCCATAGCTGGTGGTGGCAAAGCTGATGGAGCCACCTTTTTCGGCTTCGGTAGCTTTGGTAATGATGTTGATGGTTCCGCCCACCGAGTTGAGCGCCACATTGCTCACGCCCAGCCCACGCTGCACCTGGATGCTTCGCGTAGCGTCGGCCAGGCCTATCCAGTTGTTCCAATACACCAAGCCATTTTCGACACTCGAGATGGGGATGCCGTTGAGCAATAGTGCAACGTTTTCCTGCGAAAAGCCCCGGATACTAATGGCTGCATCGCCGCTACCACCGCCGGTACGCCGCGCATAAACGCCCGGAATCATCCGCATAATTTCAGGAAATGGCCGGTCGCTGAGTTGCTGCTGTATGGTGGCAGCGGTAATGTTGTTGATCGCTACGGGTGTGCGGCGCTGCTGCGCTACCGAGGAGATGATGTGTACTTCGCGCAATGCCACCACACCTTCAGCAAGCTCTATCGTACCCAGGTTTTTGATTTCATTTTTCTTAATTTCTACTGCTTGTCGCAAAGTCTCAAAACCGATGCGGCTTATTTGAAGCTGGCTGCTGCCTTCGGGTGCTTCAAGCTGAAACTCGCCTCGCAGGTTGGTGATAGTGCCCGATTCAGGAAAACCCAGACTTACGCTGGCATCCGTCACGGGTTCGCCGGTGCTGGCGGTGACAACCCTTCCGGTGATGAACGATTGAGCATGAATGCTCAGACTGGTTAACAATGCCCAGCCAATCAATGCTCCCACAATAATTTTGCGCATGACAAATAATTTGAATGTTCAGTCATTGGCAAAAAAATACCCCGCAGGGAATCCAGGGGGTGAGGTTGGGTAGAAAATAAAAAATGCACGTTTCGCACAGAAATTACCATAATAAACACCGGCAACCATTATTGATTTTCCCGATGACTTGATAATCGATGCAAGCACGTTCAGTTTTTTCTTCTATCATCCAGACTATACTGTCGGTGCCGGAATTGCGCCGGCTCAGTCGTGCATGGTAAGATGCACGAGTCGCGGACTTTCACCGCCGGTCGGGAATTCTGTAGCTATAAAAGCTACAGGCACCCTGCCCCGAAGAAATCATTTTTTTTAAAATGCCTGAGAACGATGTTTCTATTAATGAAGCGGCAAATGTATTGCTTTTTTGTTTCGTTTGGTAAATAATCCTACCGATATGCAGAAGCGCTCCCCTCACCAATTGGGAGGTTGGGTGGGACAAAAAATGAAATCCCAAATTTCTTTTTAAAAATCTTATCCTGTTTTTTATGACCTTAGTAGGGAATGAGGTTTAATAATGATTTCCCAACCCTATTACCCTATCGTCCGAAATTGATAAGGTAATAAGGTTGTTGCAAAGATTTTTTTATCAAAAAAAACAAAAGCGTACTGATGAAATATCCTACTTTTGAAAAAACTTTTAGAAGTAAAACATAAAAACAAATAAAGCATGAAAACACATTTACTCACAATTGGATTCCTGCTGGCGGCCTTGATGGGCATGTCGCAGATCGTTTCGACGTATGATTTTAACAGCCTGAATCCCGGTGACCTGAACAACCAGGATGGCTGGAAAACCATTGCGCACAGCGCGGCCTCCTCTCCCGACTTCGAAGTAGGTTATGCCAGTGGTGATGTGGTATCGCCCGATGGGAGCCAGTTTGTATTTTACCCGCACGGCGGCCCCAACATTGGGCGCACAGCCACACGCAAATCGACTTCCAACTTTGAATTCGACTTCTCCGATGGCGTGATTGAAGTGGAGGTGGACATGCACAAAAACTGGTGGGGTGTATTTTTTGGCGTGGGTTTCGACGCCGATAATGACGGACACATTGCTCCCGGCCTTTCCACCGAACCCAACGACGGCGGCGTGTATATTTATTTGCGCGAAGCAGCGCCTGCCGGCAACAAACTTGTGCTGCCTTCGGGTACCGAAATTAGCTTTACGGCCAATACCGAAGGCTGGACACGTTATCAAATGGTGATGGATTTTACGGCCAACGGCGGCGTGGGGACCATCGCCCTTTTTTATAAAGTGAATGCTTTGGGCGAATGGCTGCCGGCTGCCGAAATACAAGGAGTAAGCATGCAGCTCACGCCCGGCTCAGGAACCAAAACCGACAATACCGTTTGGGATGGGATATTCTTCCATTCGCAGGGACAGATTGGCGCTTTTGATAATATTTTGGTGCGTCAGCCCGATCTGAACGGGCAATACCAGTTCATCAACTTTCCGCCTATTGGCAATAAACTCACCACCGACGCTCCTTTTCAATTGATGGCAACGGCCAGCTCGGGGCTGCCTGTGGTTTACACAATTATCGAGGGGCCGGCAACTGTTTCCGGCAACATCCTAACCCTCGCCGGGCAACCCGGAATAGTAAAAGTAAAGGCTTCGCAGCCTGGCGACGATGTGTATGCACCGGCCAACGACCTCATCAATGAGTTTGAAGTGGTGGATGCTTCGGCCTATTTCCCGGCGCTGAAAGTAAGAAGGCCTGTGGACGGCAACAAGGTGTATATGGATGAGTTGAAACCGGTGATGTTTGTAGCCGAAACGGGCGTGGAGCATCCGGAGGTGCTTTCTGTCGAATCGCTGACATTCAGCCTGGAAGGCGAGCTATTGCCTGTTATCATTCGTGAAAACAACCATTATACTACCTACTGGACGCCACCGGCTTTTGGAAATTACAGCATGACTGTCACCAGTACCATTACCGGCGGCAACGTTACCAGCAAGGTGGTAAATTTTGAAGTTACCAGCGATGTTACAGATATGGAAGTACAGACATTTGACGGCGACTTGGTGACCGCTGCCGCGCAAATCGTTTATGGCACCTATATTTTTCCAACTTTTACAGGAGCATTTTCTAATATCAATTCAGTTCTCACCATCTCTTGCCCAACAGGCGGCTGCGATCCTTACGACCGCGTTTCGCACGTTGAAGTTAAAGACCTCGACGGAAACTGGATTGAAATGTACCGCTACCTGACGCCATTTGGGGTGGGCTGCAGCGACGAGACCGATGTTACCGATTATGCTTCGCTGCTTCAGGGCGAAGTGGATGTGCGCTACCATTGCATCACCTGGGACAAAGGACTTTTGATTGACATCCGTTACGAATTTACCAAAGGCACGCCCGAATATCTCTACTCGTGGGTTACACCCATTTGGAGAGGAGAATTTCCTTTTGGAGATATGTCCAACCTGCAACCGGTTCCTGCTGCAACAATCAACTTTCATCCCGATGCCACTGCCGCGAGGCTAAAGGTAATGACCACCGGCCACAATTGGGGCGAGAACAATACCGGCAATGCTTCGGAATTCTTTCATGCTACCCATTATGTAAATATAAACGGGAGCCGCACCTTTACGCAGGATTTGTGGTCGGTGTGCAATCCCAATCCGGCAGGCTGCCAGCCGCAAAACGGCACCTGGATTTATAACCGCGCAGGCTGGTGCCCGGGTTCTATTGGGCGAATCTATAATTTTGATATGACCAGTTTTGTGAGCACTTCAAATCTCAGCCTGGAATATGAATTCGACCCCAATTATGTGGATTTGTGTCATCCCTCTAATCCTGATTGTGTAACAGGCGTCACCTGCCCCAATTGCGAGGATACCTTTAATCCGCTGATGAACGTAACCACCCATGTAATTACCTATAGCAATATGATTTCGGTTTCGGTGCCGGCTATGCAGTTGTCTGGTTTGCGTGTGGATCCCAACCCAGCCTCCGATTATTTTACATTAGAATCTTACCAGCCTGACCGCAATCAAAATTCAACAGTCGAATTCATCAACCTTTCGGGAAAAGTGGTTTCAAGGTTCGACTGGAACGGAGAACGCAGGCAAGTGGATGTGCGGGCATTTTCCACCGGCCTCTACCTGCTAAAAGTAACAGGTAAGGCAGGTGTGGATATTAAAAAGGTGATAATTCGATAAACTGAAGTGCCTGCAAAGACCTCCCTTTCCTGAGAAGGGGGAGGGAGTTTTTTTTCTGCATAGCCCGGCCATTTATGCTCTATCGCCCGGCTATTCGTGCTCCATAGCTTGGCCATTCGTGCTCCACAGCCCGACAATTCGTGCTCCATAGCCCTGCCATTTATGGCCGGGTAAATAGAGCGAACAACTCTCTCTTGCAGGGCATTTAATGAGCTCCCATCCCTAAGTCCGATCACCGAAAAAATTATCTTTGCAGCCATATCACACATTGCTCATTATGATCAGGAAAAATATACAAAGCAGTATCGATCTTCGGCAGGCTGTATTGGCCGACGACCGGTTGTTGGAAACGGTGCAAATGGTTGCCGAGGCGATGACTGAGACCTTTTCTGCCGGTGGCAAGGTGCTGTTTTGTGGCAATGGTGGCAGCGCTGCGGATGCGCAACATTTGGCGGCAGAGTTTTCCGGGCGCTACTATTACGACCGTCCGCCCCTGTATGCCGAGGCGCTGCACGTCAACACTTCCTTTCTTACGGCTGTTGCCAACGATTATAGCTTCGACGAGGTGTATGCCCGCATGGTGAAAGCTGCCGGTCGCAAAGGTGATATACTCGTGGCCATCTCCACCTCAGGCAATTCCTCAAATATCATCAAAGCACTGCACGCCGCCACCGAGGCAGGCATGACTACGGTGGGAATGACCGGCAAAGATGGCGGCAAGATGAAAACCCACTGCAGTCTGCTGCTCAACGTGCCTTCCACGGATACGCCGCGCATTCAGGAAGTGCATATTATGTTGGGGCACATCATCTGTCAGCTTGTCGAATCAACCCTTTTTCCACGATGATAAGAGAAGCCATCATCCTGGCCGGCGGACTTGGCACGCGGCTGAGTGGCACCATTGCGGCTGAGTTGCCGAAATGTATGGCGCCGGTAAATGGCCGCCCGTTTTTGGATTATCTGTTACAATACCTCGACGACTTGGGACTGCAACGTGTAATTCTTTCGGTAGGGCACAAGCACCAGCCCATCACGGAGCATTTTGGAAATACTTTTGGCGAGTTGCAGCTCGAATATGCTATCGAGAAAGAGCCTTTGGGTACTGGCGGCGCACTACGGCTTGCTATGCAACAGGTGCGCGAGCCATTGGTATTGGTGATGAATGGCGATACTTTTTTTGAGGTGGACGTGCCAAAACTTGTCAACGCGCACCGCAGCCGCGAAGCTGTAATTACGCTGGCATTGCACGAAGTGGACGACGCGAGCCGCTATGGCAGTGTAATGATGGATGAAGAGCGCAGGATCACAGGATTTGCCGAAAAGAGTCAATCTGCCGGCAAAGGATTGATCAATGGCGGGATGTATGTGATCAACAAAAGATATTTTATCTCAAAAGCGTTGCCGGAAAAGTTTTCGCTTGAGCGCGATTTTTTGCAAAAATATTACACCACCGACAGGATTTTTGGTTTGATCTGCCGCCAGTATTTTATCGACATCGGCGTACCAGCCGATTACCAAAAAGCACAAGATGACTTTAAAGAATTTAATTTCTAAATCCTGGACGCTTTTTCTGGATCGTGATGGCGTGATCAACGAACGCCTGGTGGGCGATTATGTAAAACATGCCGACGACTTTAGGTTTATCAATGGAGTGGGAGAGGCCATCAAAACTTTTAGCGAAATATTTGGACGCATCGTGGTGGTTACTAACCAGCAAGGGATTGGCCGCGGACTGATGACAGAAGAAATGCTAAAGCAAATTCACCAGAAAATGATTCAGGAAGTACAAGCTGCAGGCGGCCGTATCGACAGAATTTATTATTGCAGCGGGCTGGCTGAAGCGCATCCTTTCGATCGCAAACCCAATGTAGGCATGGCGCTGAAGGCGCGGAAAGATTTCCCGGAGATACGTTTCAAAAAATCCATCATTGCCGGCGACTCCCGCAGCGACATGCTCTTTGGCCGGCGGCTGGGAATGACCACCGTACTTATCGGCGAAAGCCACATCATTGCAAAAGAAAACCCGAATCTGGTGGATTATTATTTCCCGTCGCTGGCCACAATGGCACAGACAATAACAAATTCCAAATAGCAAATTCCAAATAGCAAATTCCAAATAGCAAATTCCAAATAGCAAATTCCAAATAGCAAATTCCAAATAACAAATTCCAAATATC
>SABY01000318.1 GCA_009928785.1 Clostridia bacterium
CTGTACACAAATACAACCAACGGGGCTACATCCTGGAGCTGAATGCCTCGTCAGCAAAGGTGATGCGCAAGATAGAGCCGGCGTTCGATTTTAATCCGGCTGACATGTTTTGCAGCGACAGCCCGGAGATAGATAACCCCAACATTTATGTGGCGTATGTAGATATGGACGATCCCGATGCCTTGCTGAAGATGATGTATTTTGATGCAGATGACTACACCATTACCAACACCACCGTAGCTTTAGTTGGCGATGAGTTGGATCATCTGATAACACCGAATCAGACCATTGTGTTGGGATGCATTAATCCACTTTGTGGGGATGTTTTTTATTTCTATGATTATAGTTTAAGCCTCAAAGCCTCACCTTACCTCTTCGACGGGTGCATCCATGATTTTATTTATATGAGCAACGGCAACACGCACTATATTGCTCAGGTGGACTATTGCGGCAGTAAAATCACGTTTTTCAGCGACCAGGGAATAACCTGCACGGAGGTTAATATAACGGGTTTTCCCCAGGCACGTGCAGCAGCTTACAATGCATCTTCTCAATTGATGTATTGTGTAAATGCCAATAACATCGGGACGATCGATCCGTGGAATGGATTTACGCTGCAGACGGAGCCAATTAATTTTCCTGAAACGGCGCATAGTATGTTTTACAACCCAAATGACGATTTTGTGTATGTCGTCACGACCAATTTGCTGATGCGTTTTTCGGGAATCAACACGCAACCGGTTGTTTATAATCTCCCGCAGCCATTTACGGCCAGCACACAGCTTGATGATATGGTGATGGATATTGACAACAACAGGTTTTTTTTAATCTCAACGGGTTCCGGTGATCCCTGGTTTACGACCCACGTCATGATGTTTGACTTTATGAACGATCCGGAGGTAATTGCTACCGGAGTACATTACAGGGCGTATGCTTTTGATGATATGTTTAAGACATACCAGGGCAAAGGGCAACGCCTGAGTTTTTATCCCGGTAAGGAGAATTTGTTTTGTGCCGGCTTTATAAGCAGCAACGCCTTGTTTGCTACTACCCACGCCGAAACGCGTACCCTCACCGGAGACTGGAACTGGATTTCTTTTCCGTGCATGCCCCGCCTGGGCAACAATGCGTATAGCTCGCAGGCGCTGTTGGAGAACCTCGATCCGTTCCCTAATTATT
>SABY01000173.1 GCA_009928785.1 Clostridia bacterium
ACTTGTCTTCTTGTAATTTATTTGGAACTTGTCTTCTTGTAATTTATTTGGAACTTGTCTTCTTGTAATTTATTTGGAACTTGTCTTCTTGTAATTTATGATTTATTTAGGATAGCGGGACTTCATCTTTAAAGCCGCCCATTTTATTACTTTTGCGCCTTTTAAAATATTAATCATTCTAATTTGTATGAAGATTTCTTATAACTGGCTGAAGGAGCATGTAAGCGTCGATTTGGCACCTGAAGAGATAGCCGAAATATTAACCAACACCGGCCTGGAAGTGGAGAGTTTTGAAAAAATAGAAACCATTCCCGGCGGGCTGGCAGGTGTAGTTGTTGGCGAGGTGATGACCTGCCACAAACATCCCGATGCCGATAAGCTAAGCGTGACTACCGTGAACATTGGCGGCGAGCGCGTGCTGCCAATTGTATGTGGTGCGCCCAATGTGCAGGCCGGCCAAAAAGTGCTTGTGGCTACCACCGGCACCACACTACATACCAGCGACGGCAAATCGTTTGAGATAAAAAAGGCAAAGATCAGAGGAGAAGCTTCCGAAGGGATGATTTGTGCCGAAGATGAGCTGGGGCTGGGTGAGTCGCACGAAGGAATTATGGTGCTTCCCGCAGAGATAGTAGTGGGCACGCCGGCAAAAGAATATTTCAACATCACCGACGATTATGTTTTTGAAATAGGCCTCACTCCAAACCGCAACGACGCCATGTCGCACGTGGGTGTGGCGCGCGATCTGATTGCAGCGCTCAACCACATGCACCCGCACGAAGACCCCAAACAACTTTTTACCGCCTGCACCGATAGTTTTAAGGTGGAGAATGAAAATTTAAATATAGAAATCCAGGTGGACGATCCCGAAGCTTGCCCGCGCTATTCGGGCGTGACCATGACCAACGTTAAGGTGCAGCCATCGCCCGACTGGCTTAAGAATTATCTGCTTGCCATCGGATTGCGGCCTATCAACAATCTGGTGGATATTAGCAACTTCGTGCTCCATGAAACCGGCCACCCGACGCATTTTTTTGATGCTGATAAAATTGAAGGTAAGAAAGTCATCGTAAAAAAACTCCCTGCAGGAACCAAATTCACCACCCTCGACGAGGTGGAGCGCACCTTGTCGGAAAATGATCTGATGATTTGCGACGCCAACGGAGGTATGTGCATGGCAGGAATTTATGGCGGCATCCACTCGGGAGTAACGGAGCAAACGCGCAACATCTTTATCGAAAGCGCTTTTTTCGATCCTAAAACCATCCGCAAAACGGCGCGGCTGCATGCCATGAACACTGATTCTTCTTTTCGTTTCGAGCGGGGTGTCGATCCCAACGCAACGCTCTATGTGCTGCGTCGCGCTGCTTTGTTGGTAAAAGAGCTGGCTGGCGGCCAAGTGTCGTCGCAGGTTAAAGATTTTTACCCGGAGCCGGTGAAGCCTTTGCAAATTCCGGTCACCTATCGAAATATCGACCGCCTCATCGGCATCAGCATCGAGCACGACCGCATCCGCGACATACTTACATTTCTCGGAATGGAAATCATCAGCCACGACGCCGAAGGTTTTACGGTAGAAGTGCCGACGTTTAAAGCGGAAGTTACCCGCGAAGCCGACGTTATCGAAGAGGTGCTGCGCATTTATGGCTACAACAACATCCCATTTCCTGAACAGTTGCGCGCTTCGCTCTCGTCGGTGCCCCTACCCGACAGAGAACATATTCAGGAATTGACAGGCAATTTTTTGAGCGATAACGGCTTCAGAGAGATTATTAATAACTCGCTCACACGCGCAGCCTATAGTGCGCAGTTTGATTTTATAAAAGAAGCCAGCGAAGTAAAAATTAACAACCCACTGAGCAACGACCTGGGCGTGATGCGCCAGACTTTGCTGCTATCAGGGCTGGAAAGCGTTCTTTACAATCTGAATCATAAAAACCAAGACCTGAAATTTTATGAATTTGGGAAGATTTATCTTCAAAATCCCGAAGCGCAAAGTAAGGATGTGACCAAAAAATACAACGAGCAACTGCGGTTGGCACTCTTCATCACCGGCCAGGCACAACCGGAAAACTGGCATGCCCAGCAGCAGCCTGTTGACGTTTATCTGCTTTGTTCGTATGTGGAGGGCATCCTGCGACGGTTAAATATTTCGCCGGATAGTTTAACAGCCATGCCGGCCAGTGCCACCTGGTTTGAAACCGGACTTCAACTCGAATCCAACGGTCGGCGTGTGGTGGAATTTGGGAAGATCAACCGCTCCGTTTTGCAACACTTCGACATCCGGCAACCCGTTTTTTATGCCGAGTTCGATTGGGAGCTTATGCTGGGGTTGCATAAAAATAATAAGATTAACTATCAGCCGGTAGCAAAATTCCCCGAAGTGCGCCGCGATCTGGCGCTGCTGGTGGATGAGAATGTAACTTTTGCAGAATTAAGAAAAATAGCTTTGGATACCGAAAGGAACATTTTGCAGCACGTTGGCCTTTTCGACGTTTACGAAGGTGAGAAAATTCCAAAAGGTAAAAAATCCTATGCCTTGAGCTTTGCTTTGCAGGATGACCGCCGCACCCTCACCGATAAGATTATCGACAAAACCATGAATCGCATCGCCGATGCGCTAAAGCAAAAAACTGGTGCGGAGCTAAGAAAATGATCTACTCACGAGGATAAGATGAGTTTTCTACCAATAACCCCGGCCTTTAGGCCGGCGTAGAAAGACTTTCTTCCACTAACCCTGGACTAAAGACCGGGGCAGAAAGGCTTTCTTCCACTAACCCCGGCCTTTAGGCCGGGGCAGAAAGGCTGAAATATTTCAGTGGGCTTTAGCCCAAATAAGTTAATTATTTGGATGGTGGTATTGAAATCCAATTTCATTGTGACCTCATCCCCCGACCCTCCCGATAATCGGGAGGGCTGGAGGATGAGGTCATTGTACACGTGGCGGGCTATAACAACTGCCGCATAAAATGGGCTATTCCTTGCTACACGTTCAGGTTTCGGGTTGTTGTGTATCTTTGGCCGCAAAAAAATCCAAGATGGATGTTGTAGAAACCGACATAAAAGACCTGCTGATCATTAAGCCCGATGTATTTGAAGACGATCGCGGCTATTTTTTCGAAAGTTACAATCGCAAAAAGTTTATCGCGCACGGGGTTCCAGTCGATTTTGTGCAGGACAACGAGTCCTGTTCGGGCAAGCATGTGCTGCGGGGATTGCATTTTCAGCAGCCGCCTTATGCGCAGGGCAAACTGGTGCGCGTGATGCAGGGCGCCGTGCTGGATGTGGCCGTGGACTTGCGGCGCCACTCCCCCACCTACGGACGGTGGGCTTCCATCGTGCTTTCCGAAGAAAACAAATGGATGTACTGGATTCCCGAAGGTTTTGCCCATGGCTTTTTGACGCTGGCCGAGCGAACGGTGTTTTTCTACAAATGCACCAACGTTTACAACAAAACTTCCGAAGGCGCCATCCGGTGGGACGACCCGACGCTCGACATCCATTGGGGTGTCGATAATCCGGTGCTTAGCGCAAAAGATCAGACTGCTCCACTTTTTATAAATTTTGAATCTCCTTTTTAAATCATACCCCGAAAACTATGATTAGAGCCGAAAATATCCACAAATCCTATGGCAAGCTGCACGTGCTCAAAGGCATCGACCTGGAGATACAAAAAGGAGAAATTGTTTCTATTGTTGGTGCTTCGGGAGCGGGCAAGAGCACACTTTTGCATATTCTGGGCACACTCGATCGCCCCGACAAGGGCAGCATTTTTTATGATAATATTCAGATTGATCTGTTGCCAGAGCGTAAGTTCTCAGAGTTCCGAAACCGCCAGATAGGCTTTGTATTTCAATTTCACCACCTGTTGCCCGAATTTACGGCATTGGAAAATGTTTGCATTCCTGCTTTTATCCAGGGAATAAGCCGCAGCAAAGCCGAAGATAAAGCACTAAAACTGCTTAATTTTTTAAACCTGCAAGAGCGCGCCACGCATAAGCCGGCACAGCTTTCGGGGGGCGAGCAACAACGCCTGGCTGTAGCCCGCGCGCTCATCAACGACCCGGCGGTGATACTGGCCGACGAGCCTTCCGGCAACCTCGACTCGAAATCATCTGTGGAGCTACATCAATTATTTTTCGATTTGCGCCAGCAGTTCAACCAAACTTTTATCATCGTCACCCACAACACCGCACTGGCCGACATGGCCGACCGCAAACTTACCATCGCCGACGGCAAAATTCTTTAAATCAAACATACCTACCGGCGATGGCTGCAAAACAATATTTTCGGCTGTTGGCGGTTAATAGATTGATTTGTAATTTCCTGATAAATAATATCGAATAGCTTATTGATAACCAAAGAAGCATGTACATGTTTGCGGCAAAACGTACTTTTAGATATCACCTGATTTTATTGTTGTCTTTTTCTTTTTCATTTCATCTGGTAACAGCACAAACCGGTGTTGAAAAAGCCGATTATAATACGGTGATCAACCAGGCCGAGAAGCTTTATTTTGAAAAAGACTATCGCGGAGCCAAAGCCATTTTCCAACAGGCGCAGCAGCTTCGCCCTGCCGAAAAGCATCCACAGGAGCGTATTGCCGAAATCAATAAGATGCTCGGCATCACCGAACCTACTGGTGGCCAATACAACAGCCTGGTGAACGAAGCCGACAACCTGTACCAGCAGCAAAAATGGCAACAGGCGTTGGATAAATATATTGCCGCCAACGATCTGAACCCCGGCCAGGAGCATACTACCAGCCGCATCCTGGAGCTTAACGCAATGGTCAAGCACAACGATAACCTGGAAAAAGATTACAATAGTTTTATAAAATTCGGGCTGGCTTATTTTGAAAACAAACAATACGACCAGGCAAAAACGGAATTTCAAAAGGCGCTGCAGATAAAGCCGGGAGAGGCTGTTCCAAAAGAAAAGATTGCACAAATAGATTCTTTCCTTCGCACCGCATCAGAATACCAAGCAGCCATTGCCCAGGCCGACGAACTCTACGTAAATCAGGAATATCAACAGGCGCGCACCGCGTATCAGCAGGCGCAGCAGATCAAAAAAGACGAAGCTTATCCCGGGAGCATGATCAGCCGCATCGACGAAACCATTGCCAAACGCAAGGGAGAAACGCTGCAACGACAGCAGGCTTACGATGCTGCTTTGGCTGATGCCGATGGTTTCTTTGATCAGAAAAAATATGCCGAAGCGTTGCCCTTTTACCAGGAGGCGAGCCGGCAGATGCCCGACGAGAGTTATCCCAAAGTGCGCATCACCGAGGCCAACCGGCTCATCGAACTAATGGCCGCCACGGAAGAACAATACCAGCAGGCACTTGCCGATGGGAAAAGTGCCGAAGAAGCCGGCAACGACCAGGCGGCGCTTGCTGCTTATACATCGGCTTCCAATCTTAAACCGGAGGAAGAATTTCCGCGTAATAAAATGACGGAACTTCAGGCCAAAATCGGAACTGCCGAAACCGATGCCGCTTACACTTCCGCCATCGCCGCCGCCGACCAGGCTTTTGCTGCACAGGAATATTCATCCGCGAAAGCGGAATACCAAAAAGCCACCGGACTAAAACCCGACGAAACCTATCCAAAAACAAGAATTACAGAAATAGAAACTTTAATGGCCTCACTGGCCGAAACCGATGCCGCTTATACTTCGGCCATTGCCGCTGCCGACCAGGCTTTTGCTACCGAAGAGTACGCTTCCGCTAAATTGGAATACCAGAAAGCCACCGGACTGAAACCCGAGGAAACGTATCCGAAAACAAGAATTACAGAAATAGAAACTTTGCTGTCGTCGCTGGCCGAAACCGATGCCGCTTACACTTCCGCGATTGCCGCCGCCGATCAGGCGTTTGCTGCCGAAGAGTACGCTTCCGCTAAATTAGAATACCAAAAAGCCGCCTCGCTGAAACCCGACGTAACGTATCCGAAAACCAGAATTTCTGAAATAGAAACTTTGCTGGCGTCGCTGGCCGAAATCGATGCCGCTTACACTTCGGCCATTGCCGCTGCCGACCAGGCTTTTGCTGCCGAAGAGTACGCTTCCGCTAAATCAGAATATCAAAAAGCCGCCGGACTGAAACCCGACGAAACCTATCCAAAAACAAGAATTACAGAAATAGAGACTTTGCTGTCGTCGCTGGCCGAAACCGATGCCGCTTATACTTCGGCCATTGCCGCTGCCGACCAGGCTTTTGCTGCCGAAGA
>SABY01000044.1 GCA_009928785.1 Clostridia bacterium
GGGCAGCCAGTACCAGGTGGTACGCGAATACGATGCCTGGGGTTTTCCGAAGCGCATCAAAACCATGAAAAACGGCAACCCCTCTGAAATCGAAAACCTGTATTATACTTTCGATTTTAAACGTGGCAACCTCACCCAGCGAAGCACTTATAAGTACTACAAGTTCGAAAACTTTACCTACGATGCGCTGGAAAGGCTTAAAACCGAAACCATTTCGGGTAACGCGCTGGCTACAAGCTACGCCGACAACGGCAACATCCTTACCCGCAGCGATGTGGGCACATACGGTTATAGCCAGACCAATGCCGGCCCGCACGCCGTTACCGCCATCACCGATGCCACCGGCACGCTGCTGCCCGATCACAACCAGAGCGTAAGCTACACACCTTTCAACAAGGTGTCGCACATAAGCCAGCGTGGCTACGACAACTTTATTACCTACGGTCCCGACCGCCTACGCCGCCGCACCAGCCTGCACACCGGCATAGGTGATGATGTACTGCTTACCAAATACTACGGCTTTGGCGATTATGAAAAAGAAGTGACGCAAACCGGCACGCGCCACCTGCACTACATTGCCGGAGGCGATGGCCTGGCCGCTGTTTACGTAAAGTACGACACTGGCGAGGATACACTGTTCCACATTATGCAGGATCATTTAGGAAGTATTGTTGGAGCAATAAACTCTGAAAGTGGCAAAGTTTACCGCCAGAGTTTTGATGCCTGGGGCAGAAACCGCAATCCACAGAACTGGACTTACGACGACATCCCCAGTTACTTCCCGCTTGACAGGGGATTTACCGGCCACGAGCATTTAAAGTGGTTTGGGCTAATAAATATGAACGGGCGGATGTACGATGCCAGCCTGTGCCGCTTCCTCTCACCCGATCCCTTCGTACAAATGCCGGACTACTCGCAGAACTTTAACCGATACTCGTATGCACTGAATAATCCTTTGGTTTACACGGATCCTTCGGGTGAAATCGTGTGGGCTCCAATTATTATTGGGGCAATTGTTGGGGCATACATAGGGGGTTCAACTGCTAATGGCACTTACAACCCAGCCCAATGGGATTACAGCTCAGGAAGGACTTGGGGTTATATGTTAGGAGGAGCAGTTGTTGGTGGAGTTTCAGGAGGGCTGGCACATAGTGTTGCAACTTCAGGAATGGCATTTGCAAATACTGCTTCAATCGTATCAGGTTCTTTTGTTAATAGTGTTGGCACTCATATTTATACTGGAGGACAGACAGATGTATCGGTAGGATTTGGTTTTGGTTCATATAACTTTAGTAGTGGTGAGTTTGGTTACCTAGGAAAAAGGGGTAATAGTGCTTTAGAAAATATCGGATATGGATTAGGTGCATTAGCTAATGTTGCAGATATTCTTGCTGGATTTAAGCCCGGTAGTGTAGAGTTGAGAACAGAAAATGACCCTCAATATTACAAAACCGTAGATGCAGATGGAAACCCAATTTATCAAAAAGACTTGATAGGTCATTCTCAAATAACAGATAAAAATGGTAACCCGTTGGTGGATTGGGGACCGGTTGATGGAGTAGAAGGCTTTGGGGATTGGGTTCCTGGAACTAATTCTTATGAGAGAGGTGTTCCTATTCCTTCATCACAAATGAAATGGGATGCCTTAACGATTGATGGGGTAAACACAAGCAGAATATCAAATTGGAACCCATCGGGAAAATATAATTTATGCTTTAATAGCTGTGTTTCTCAAACTTCAAGGGCTTTAAACTCATCAGGAGTGTTTAATGTTGGAATACACCCTTACTTGCTACATGGACAAATGTTTCTGCGTTCAGTGGGGGTAAGACCTTACTTGTTCTCATCATACTTGTATCAATATTAAAAATGAGATATGATAGCGAAATTGTTTTTGATAATAATTACGACTGTTGCAGGGTGTGGCTCTATGACGCAGAAGTTAGATAAAGTGGAAATAGAAAGAATAAAAGTATTTGCCGATTTTCAAGAAAAAGGCTATACAACAGCAGGAGCTTCAACGCATTTTGACGATTTGAAAAATAAGGGAACAGAGCAAATCGAAATCTCTTTATCAGATAAACAAGAATTGGAACGAATTATACAAAATGCTGAAAAAGGTAAGCACCGTCAAACAAAATTAGGAATAAGGCATCTCTTTGCACTTATGAAGTTTTCGGGATTAAAAGGTGAAAGTCGGGTTATTATAAATATCGGAGAAGAACGAGCATTTGTAGTTGACCTCTCCCATATGATTCAATATAAAATAACCCAACCGAGCCATGTGAAATGGCTAAAGGATTTTAGAGAGCAATGCAATAAATAAAAAGGATTGTTATGAATTACGACTATCAAAAGTCAATTTTGATACTTCTCAAAACCCATTCTCAAAAAAGTTATCAACAACGCCCTAAATTCGCAGCAATCCTTTTGCCCTCGCAAAGCCAAACGGTTGACTACACTGCTTTCAACAAAACCTCGCACATTAGCCAGGGAACTAAGGATTATTTTATCACTTACGGCCCCGACCGCCTGCGCCGAAAAACCAGCCTGCGCAACGATATGGCCGATGATGCCTTGATGACCAAGTACTATGGATTTGGAGATTATGAAAAAGAAACCACCCCCACCGGTACCCGCCACCTGCACTACATCCAGGGCGGCGATGGCCTGGCTGCCGTGTATGTAAAAAACGATGGCGGCAGCGATTCTTTGTATTTTATAATGAAAGACCACCTCGGTAGCATAGTAGGAGCAATAAACTCGGAGGGTGGCAAAGTTTACCGCCAGAGTTTTGATGCCTGGGGCAGAAACCGCAACCCACAGAACTGGACTTACGACGACATCCCGGAGTATTTTCCTTTATCGCGCGGCTACACCGGCCACGAGCATCTCAAGTGGTTTGGCTTGATAAACATGAACGGGCGGATGTACGATGCTACACTGTGCAGGTTTTTAAGTCCTGACCCCTTCGTACAAATGCCTGACTACTCGCAGAATTTTAATCGGTACTCTTACGCGCTTAACAATCCGCTGGTTTTTACAGATCCTACAGGAGAATTTCCAATTGTTTTTGCAATCGGGTTTATCGTTGGGGCATACCTAGGTGGTTTGTCTTCCAATGATTGGAAACTAAATCCACGGGAATGGGAAATGAATACAAACACCTTTTTAGCAATGGGATTTGGTGGACTTGCAGGTGGGTTTGGAGGGCAATACTTATTGGGGGCAGGAGGAGTGCTATCCGGCGGAACACCATTGAATGTTGCTATTGGATCAAATATAGGTAATACTTTTAATGCGGGAGCAAATTTTGTTGTAAGCAATGGTAGCGTAATGTTACAAGGCCTTGGATATACCACCGCTGCAGGCGGGGGTGCATATTATTTAATCAATCAGAATCAAGGTCAAAACTATCAGCAGATGGTTGATCAGGAGATTTATAAGGAGCAAAAAGATTATTACAGCACAATGGAAATGTTAGCTGGAGAACAATTTGGTGTTGACGCAATTAGTGGTCAAGATATAAAACTTGCCTGGATGTATAATAATTTTGATGAAGGCAGAGCTTCGATGTGGGATATGAGTTTTAAAGATGGGGTTGCCAGTAGGAAGGTTGGTGCTTGGAATACTCCACAAGGATTAATCGTCATGAATCCAATGTTTAATAAGATAAATGAAAGTCGTTGGGATTGGCTGGAGGTTGATGGAAACATGGTTAAATTTAATGGCGAATCTTACTGGATAAACACTTATGAACATTCACATCCATATTATAATTATGGCGATATTGGGGTTTCCCCTTCAGATAGGCAAATGGCAAAGAAATTTGGATGTTTAATTTTATGGAATGACTCAGTTTGGCAAGTTTTCCCGAATGGAAAATACCGAAACCTATTCCCAATAAAAGGACCTTGAAAATGAAAAAACATATTTTGGTTCCATTTCTCATCATTCTGCTGACTTGGTCATGTGCAGAGGAGTCGCAAAAAGGCTTTAATGAGTATATGAAAAAACATCATGCGGATGATCACCTTTTGACAGAGTATCCTGCACAAAACCTTATTGAAAAAGAAGCGACTGATGCGATTATTAACTATTTGATTGAGACCGGAGATAAACCGACAGAATATTATATTTACTTATTGACATATAAAGGTGACAATCTACTTACGATTAATATCGAGCATATTTCTGGTTACGAATTAATGTATTATTGGATTTCAGAAAAAGGTAGGGAAATACCAATTGTAGGAAATATTTCCGGAAAAGGGAAAACAATTACCTGGAATATTCAAAGAAAAGAAATCATAAGTGTAGGAGTAGTTCAATAATGAAAACATACTGCTATGCCGGCAACGGCAACATCATTACCCGCTCCGATGTGGGCACATACGGTTATAGCCAGACCAACGCCGGCCCGCATGCCGTTACCGGTATTACCAATGCCAGCAGCACGCTGCTGCCCGAGCACCGCCAAAGCATAAGCTACACACTCTTCAACAAAGCCGCGCACATAAGCCAGGGCACCAAGGACTACTTTATTACCTACGGCCCCGACCGCCTGCGCCGCAGCGCCCGCCTCCACACCCGGCATAGGTGACGATGTTGATTAAGGTTGAGATTCCCCCAAAAATTCATTAGCAATGTAATGGAAAGCCTTAATTGATCTTTCCGATAAGCTGCTGTGCTGCCAGAAGGGCTTCGGGTTTTCCGATGTCGAGATAAACTGCTTCGTCGTCGCGGAATCCCTTGATGGTATGATTTCCTGCCAGCGAAAGGTAAGTTTGGATAATGGAAAAGGCACCGCTGTGCGCGAAATGATCGAAAATAGCAGGATTGATAATATGGATTCCATTAAAAGCTAACTGATGTAAATTGCTGTGTTGATCTGTTGAGAATGTAGTTTCGTTGTTCCGGGTGTCGTGGCGTCCGCGAAGAAGCATCGAATGATCAAAAAGTAGGTAGCGCGTACTTTTGCGGTTCTTAACAAAAAGTGTGGCGAGTGCCTGGCTGGCGGTGTGTTGTTGCAGCATCACCCGGATATTGATATTAGAAATCACATCCACATTATGAACAACGAAAGGCTTCCCGTCGTCGAAAAACCAACGTGCTTTTAACAGTCCGCCGCCGGTATCGAGCAACTGATCGGTTTCGTCGGAGAAATGGATGGCGATACCAAAATTATTTTCGGCAGCTACATAGGCTTTTATTTTATCAGCAAAATGATGAAGGTTGATGATGATGCTTGTAACACCGGCTTGCATGAGGCGCCCGACAACATGCGCCAGCATGGGTTTTCCGGCTACTTCCACGAGCGCTTTGGGTGTATGTTGCGTGTAAGAACCCAGTCGTGTGCCCAGGCCGGCAGCAAATATCATCGCCTTCATCGCAGGGGTTTTTTATAATTTACAAAGGAATGATTCATAAAAAAAGCAGTGATTTAGATATTGTTGAAAATTTCACCCAATGCTTCCTTTTTTGCCTCACCCCCGACCCCTCTCCAATTGGAGAGGGGAGCTCTTCTGCCTGGCTGTATAGGAATTTGTTAAACGAAGTGCTTCGTTTGGGTTCTTCAATTATGCCACGAAAGCGAGCTCCCTTTCCGCCAACCAGCGGAAAATGCCTGTCCAGATTATCGGGAAGTCGGTGGTGGGGTATCGATCGGGGACTTGCTGTAAACATTAGTAACTAAAGTAATTACAAAAAAACGACCTATTGCTTATTGGGCTTGCACAGTTTTTCCTTATCGTTGGCGGTTTGTGCACAACGGTTGCATTTGAAACGGTCGGTGTCGATCTGGTGGAACTTATCTTTTTTGCAGCGTGTCTTACTCATATTTTTATAGATTTAAAAACTATAAAACGTGTGCTGACTTATTCTTGTTCAAGGTGGCGCAACACGATACGAATCCGATCATCCTGCTGCAACCGCCCGGCCAGTTGTTCGGCGCAATAGACCGACCGATGCCGTCCGCCGGTGCAACCGAAGCTTACCTGCAGATGACTAAAACGTCGCGAAGTATAATTTTCGATGGCCAGATCAACCATTGACTTTGCAAGATTGATAAACGTTTCTACCTCCGGACTTTTCTCCAGATAATCGCGCACTTCTTTATCTTTCCCGGTGAGGCTGCGGTATTTTTCCTCACGCCCCGGATTGGGCAGTGCGCGGCAATCGAACACAAAACCACCGCCATTGCCGGAAGTATCGGGCGGGAGGCCACGCTTGTAGGAGAAACTATTGATGGAAACCGTTAATCCGGGAGCGTCGGAGGCATGTAGGTCTTCGCGACTTATAATCGCCCGAAGGCAATTGATTAGTTCGCCTAAATGATCAGGGATTTTGTGGTTGTCCATCAGCCATTTTACGTTGTTGATGGCCAGGGGAATGCTGTCGATAAAATGCTGCTTCCGCTCGTACAACCCTCTGAAACCATAGGCTCCAAGCGTCTGCAATATTCTGACGAGAACAAATTTGTAAAAATGCTGTCTGAAATCTTTCACACTGCGGGGAGCCACTTTTTCAGCTTCCGCAATGTAATAATCGATGAGTTGTTCGCGCACCGCTGCCGGCATACCCATGCGTGCCTGAAAAAGCAACGACACCAGATCGTAATGCACCGGTCCGCGCCGGCCGCCCTGGTAGTCGATAAAATAGAGCTGCCCCTGGTGCAGCATGATGTTGCGCGTCTGGAAATCGCGATAGACAAAATAGGAGCTTTCCACCGAAAGCAGCAATTGCACCAGCTTGCGAAAATCCTCTTCGAGATGATACTCGTTGTAAGGAATCTGCGCCAGCTTCAGGAAATTATATTTGAAATAATTCAAATCCCACATGTAGGCCTGTGTGTCGAAATCGGCCGAAGGATAGCAAGCAGCGTAATCCAGATTTTGCCCTGCCACTATCTGAAACCTGATGAGCTGGTCGATGATTTGCCGGTAAATCCCAATCAGCTCCTCATCAAAGCCATTTTTTTGCTTATGCAAATTAATGATTTCAAACAAAGTGGCATCGCCGAGGTCCTGCAGCAGATAGGAAAGATTGTCGTCGGCAACAGCAAAAATTTCGGGGACGTTGAGGCCGGCTTTGAGAAACTGCCGCGACAAATTAATGAAAGCGCTGTTTTCGTCCTGATTGTCGTAAAAAGCGCCCACTGCCTGCGCTTTATTGCTTGCAAGCCGGTAATACCGGCGGTACGATCCGGAGGCGGGCAATGGAACAATAGTCGTGGCTTCCTCGCCCGACCAATTGCGATACATCGCAGCAATAGTTTGTAAATGATCCTGCACGATTATCAATTTTTTCGCGCAAAGATAGGGGTTATTGCAAATCTCAAATTACAATAAGACAATTCACCTAATCCCACAACCTCACTCACTCAGACGTCCGCCGACAGAGGCGGATGCGTCGCAGCTTGCGCAACATTTGTTTTTCGTAGTTCCAGAAAAACCGAAACTGCCCGAAAAGAAAGCCATAAAAAAGCAACAGCACATTGTAAAGCGGCAGGGTGAGGACAACAAAAAGCAACACACGCACGTACCAGTCGAGGCCAGGAGGTATGCCCAGCAGATGATGAGCCCAACCTTCGACATAAAGCACCGACATACCGGTGCAGGCAAAAACGATAAGAATTAGGATGATCTGAAACGTAGAGGTGATGCCCCAGCGCTGTTTCAGTTTATTAATAATATCAGATTTAGAAGCCATTTGATAGATTTTAGTTTTAATACAAAAAATAAAAACACGCTTTTGGTGTGGATGTTTAAGCCAAAAAAAAAGCCGCCAAAACAATGTTCCTGCACTTCCGCGTTTTTATCATTAATTACGCGTTAGTGAACAAATTTTTAAAGATGATCCTTTACAAACTTCACCCCGGTTTTATTTTAATTTTCTTAATACTGGCGGCGACTGGCTTACCTGCTACCTGCGCCCAAGCCCTGCCTCCTCGTGTGGCTTTTGTTAATCTGGCTGATACCGCCGCCATACACATCAGCGGCAACCGCTGGTATTCGGATGCCAATGCTGTGGATGAATTTAATTATGCTGATTACTCGGCAAATGAGCTTACCCGGATGCTTAGCCAGTCGGCCATGGAGGTGGTGGAGGTACCAGCGCCGCAGTGGCTCAATCCCAATATGCTTTTTTCGGTATTTGGACAGCCCTCCAAAGGCTTACTCCGAATGTTTGAAATGCTAAAGCAAGAATATCAGGCGGATTATGTGGTGCTTCTCACCAAAAAGTACGAACCCGACAACCCCGTCGCGCATCGCTATCTGGGCAACCATCAATATGGTGTGGGCACTTACTCCGCGTTTCCGGATGTGATCAGCGTATTTTCGTTTGTAGGATTTTATCTTTTTGATATTACAGCGCAGAAGCAAATCAGCACCAGCTCCCGCACCGACCAGTATTTGCTTATGGACATCCGCCTGGAGCGCCGCATGACCAACCCTCAGTTGAAAAACCTTCCGCAGGAGCAACTCGACCTGATGCGCGAAAAACTTACGATAAACGCCAACCGCCACCTGATAGAAATTCGCCGCAGCCTTCACGAGTATAGCAATCAGCAGCAAGATGCCCCGGGAAAGTAAAGTGTTAATATTTTCCCAATTTTTTGTAAGGTCGAATCGCGTGTTTTTTAAAAGCATACTTTTGTTTCAACAAATTTAAACTTTCACTAAAACATTACTAACATGAAAAAACTTCTACTGATCCTCCTGCTGGTCGGCTTCATTACAGGCGTTAATGGCCAGACCTATCTAATCGAAAATTTCAACACAGGCACGATGCCTCCTGCCGGATGGACTATTGATGGCTATGCTGCCCAATGGTCGATCAACAGCGGCAACAGCGCCGGAGGCATAGCTCCGGAAGCCATGTTTACCTATACACAAGCCATAGGCACCACACGGCTCATCAGCCCTACAGTTGATCTCACCGGCTTGGAAAGCATCACCCTGGAGTACCGTCATTTTCTCGACAATTACCTGGCTTCTGCCTACACACTTGGTATTGCTACGCGCTCTGGCGGAAATGCCTGGAATACCGTTTTGGAAATAGTTCCTACCGGCGACATCGGCCCTGAGCTTAAATCCATGCTCATCGACAACGACGATGTTGGCCAATCCGACTTCCAATTTTGCTTCTTTATCAATGGCAACTTCTACAATCTCGATTATTATTACATCGACGATATTTGGCTATACATCCCTGTGGACCTTGACGCCGGCCTTGTCGCCATTACCACTCCTGATTTTATTGCCGAACCCGCCGAGATTTCTGCCACCGTTAAAAACTTTGGCCTTAACGTAATCACCGATCTGGAACTCAGCTACCAAATCGACGGTGGCGATGCTATTACAACAAATTTGTCCGGGTTGGAATTGGAATTTGGCGAAAGCCAGCATATTGTTCTTGATGGTATGCTCGACGTGCCCATTGGCTCCTATGAGTTACAGATAAATATTGTAAATGTTAACGGTACACCGGATATGGACCCCAGCAACGACATGCTGCAAAAAACCGTAAACAAGATCAGCTACAGTGTGGCTCACCGCCCTGCACTCGAAGAATTTACCAGCTCCACCTGCGGCCCCTGCGCCAGTTTCAATGCCCAGTTTGTGCCCTGGTGCAATACCCACGAAGATGAAATTACTTTGGTAAAATACCAGATGAACTGGCCTGGCAACGGCGATCCATATTATACTGCCGAAGGTGGTGTGCGCCGCAACCAATACGGCGTTTCCTGGGTGCCATGGACTAACCTTGATGGCACTTATACCGACAACAACATGGGATCAATCAATACAATGTTCCAAAACTCCCTCACCGAACTCGGCCTAGTTAAAGTGGTGGGTTCGCACACCCTCACAGGTACCGTGATGGACATCAACGTAAATATTATTCCTTTTACCAACATGACCAATGCAAAGGTATATATCGTGGTATTTGAATACTTAACCACCCAAAACGCTACCTCCAATGGCGAAACGGAATTTGAGCATGTGATGATGAAGATGGTTCCCAACGCATCGGGCACTTCGGTAAACTTTGAAGACCGTATGCCCTTCAATATCACTGAAACTGTTGATCTGGCAGGAACAAACGTAGAGGAGTGGGACGACCTGGGTGTAGCCGTTATTGTTCAGGATTTGGCGTCGCTCTATATTTATCAATCTGATTATTCGCTCGAAGATGCCAACTACAGCAACCAGGCACAGCTTTCAGAAATTATGATGGATGGCACGCTGCTCGAAGGTTTCGATCCTGACACCTACGAATACATTATCACGCTGCCCGAAGGAACCACCGAAGTGCCCGAGATAACCGTACAAACCCAAAATGGTGAGGCTTTTGCCATCGTGGTGCCGGCCAACGTTTTGCCCGGTGCTACCACTGTTGACGTCTTTGCCGAAGATGGCGCCACCAAACTCACCTACACCATTCAGTTCGACGTGGATACTGACATCAGCGAATCACTTGTTCAGGCGGTTCGCATTTATCCCAATCCTTCCAAAGGAATGGTATTCATCAGCGGCGCCGACAATGCCACTGTTACGGTTTACAATACCGCTGGTGTGGTAATGGCAAAATACAACCAACTGCCCAACGGAATCATCGACCTGAGCCGCTTCGACAACGGCATGTACCTGCTCAATATCGTCATCGATAACCAAACGGTGCTTAATAAAAAGATCAATATTTTGAAATAGGGTTTCGTTCATAAAAAAAACGACAAGCTGCTCCTGCTTTTTCGGGAGCAGCTTTTTTTTATTTAACCAACAGGCTTTTGGCCTATTTTTGCCCTTTACAAAATCAAAATTATTTTTAATAAAAAAAAAGAATATGATACTGAAACGCTGGCTGCCACTGCTGATGCTCCTGGCAGCGACCTCCCTGCTTCTTAGCTGTTCCAAAAAAGATGACGCCGGCGAAAAACAAGCTGCGCTCGACGAACAGATTATTCAGGATTATCTGGCGCAAAACAACATCACTGCCGAACGCCACACTTCGGGCATCTATTACAAAATAACTACCTATGGTGCAGGCGCAACTCCTACACCCAACTCGCTGGTAGAGGTATTCTACAAAGGCTACCTTACCAATGGCAACATTTTCGACAAAACCACCAATGCGTCGGTGCAGTTCCCGTTGTCGCAACTTATCGAAGGCTGGCAAATAGCCATTCCCCTTTTGCAGGAAGGCGGATCGGGAACATTCTTTATTCCTTCGGCGCTGGGCTATCCCAATGGTAGCAGTAACATTCCGCCGCATAGCGTATTGATATTCGAGATCGACCTGGTGTCGGTGCAGTAGGATACTTGTAAGATAATTTGTTGTAATAGGTGGTAATTTGTTGTAATTGATGGTAATTGGTATTATGCGGAGAGTCAAATTACGCGAAACAAATTGCAATAAATAACGCCCACAGGGCAAATTAAGGCGCAGCCAAATTACACTAAGCAAATTGCAATAATTATGACTCAAGTAATTCTCCTCTAATTTCTAACCTCCAACCTCACTTTTCCAAATACCAAAAAAAGTTAATTTTCCGCTTTTCGTTAATCGTCACGGCCAGGTCAGAACAATGTTATTTACATTTGCCCAAAATTATTTAAAACATGAACATAGGCGTACTTTCCGAAATCTCACCCGAACAACGTGTGGCACTGCTGCCGGAAGCTGTAAAAACGCTCACCGAAAATTCTAATCAGGTCTTCATCGAAAAAGGTGCCGGCCAACATGCTTTCGCCAGCGACGAAGATTATACTGCTGCCGGAGCTAAGGTGGTATCGCGCGATCAACTTCTGGAACAAGCCGTATTGCTTCTGGCTGTAAACCCACCTGGTAACGACGATATCAAAAAACTAGAGCCACAGCATGTTTTGGTAAGCACGTTGCAGCCGCTCACCAACACCGATATGGTAAAATCATTTCGCGAAGCAGGAGTCACCAGCTTTAGCCTCGACGCCATCCCACGTATTTCGCGCGCACAAGCCATGGATGTACTTTCGTCGATGGCAACGGTGGCCGGTTATCGCGCGGTGCTGGAAGCAGCCATGAATCTGCCCGTTTTTTTTCCGATGTTTATGTCGGCAGCCGGAACCATCCGTCCTGCTAAGGTTTTGATACTGGGCGCCGGCGTGGCCGGATTGCAGGCCATTGCCACAGCACGCAAGCTGGGCGCAGTGGTTGAAGTGTTTGATGTGCGTGCCGCTGTAAAGGAAGAGGTGAAGAGCCTGGGGGCTAAATTTATAGAAGTGGAAGGCGCTGTGGACGATGCGGCTGCCGGCGGCTACGCGGTAGAACAAACCGACGAATTTAAAGCGCGGCAGAGCCAGTTGATACAGGATCATGCCGTGAAATCGGATGTGA
Organism: Clostridia bacterium; assembly: GCA_009928785.1. Classification (GTDB taxonomy): domain Bacteria; phylum Bacteroidota; class Bacteroidia; order Bacteroidales; family 4484-276; genus SABY01. The sequence continues at coordinate 12,379 of SABY01000044.1, forward strand.
TAATCTGTACCGCACAAATTCCGGGACGTAAAGCACCCGTTCTTATCAAAAAGGAAACTGTGAAACAAATGAAGCCTGGCTCAATAATCATCGACCTGGCGGCTTCTTCGGGGGGCAATTGCGAGCTTACGCAAAACGATAAAACGGTGGTGGAACATGGTGTGAAAATCTTTGGCAACTCCAACTATCCTTCTACCATGCCCATCGATGCCAGCCGCATGTACGGCAAAAACCTGGTGAACTTCCTGGCACTGATCATCGACGAAAAAGGAAATCTCAACCTCAACTTCGACGATGAAGTGGTGCAGGGCGCCTGCATATCGCACGATGGCCAGATCATCAACCAAAGGGTAAAATCTATTATCGAACCTCAAGAATCAAAATCTTAAAATTCTATTCGTATGAACGACCTATTCATCTTCTTTTATTCGTATCGCGAGGCTATTTTTATCATAGCACTTTCGGTGTTTCTTGGCATCGAGGTTATCAGCAACGTTCCTTCGGTTTTGCATACGCCACTCATGTCGGGTGCCAACGCCATCAGCGGGGTCATCATCATCGGAGGTATCATCCTGGTAGGAAATACCGACGTTACAAGGTTTTCGCTGGAGCTGGTGCTGGGCATTCTGGCCGTATTTTTTGGCACGCTCAACGTGGTGGGTGGTTTTGCCGTTACCGACCGCATGTTGGAGATGTTTAAGAAAAAGAAATAAAACTTTCCTCCGCTCCACTCTTCCATCAGCTTAACAAAAAGATATCGATGATTTTAATGATCAAACGCAACTCATAAATGGATCAGACACTACAAACTCTAAGCGGCGTCAGCTTTACCACAGGCGATGCCATCCTCGAATTCAGTTACCTGCTTTCGGCCATATTTTTTGTGGTAGGCCTCAAGCTGCTCAGCCATCCACGTACGGCGCGTAAGGGCAATTTTTATGCTGCCGCCGCCATGGTGCTGGCCATGATCACAACATTATTCCTGCACCGAAATCCCGCCGGAGAAACCATTGGCTGGATGAGCATGCTTATCATCATCATTACAATAGTAATGGGCAGCGTGGTGGGGCTGATCATTTCAAAACGCGTAAAGATGACAGCCATGCCGGAGCTGGTTTCGTTTTTTAACGCTACCGGCGGTGCCGCCTCTGCATTGGTTGGCCTGCTCGAATTTGGCAATCCCGAAAACGAATCGCTGCTGGTAACTTTGCTGGGATTGATTATTGGCTCCATCGCTTTCAGCGGCAGCCTTATCGCCTATGGCAAACTGGCTGGCAAGATCGGGAACATCAATGCGCAACTGATGAAATGGGTGAATATACTGGTGCTTGCTGCGCTTGTGGGAGCCACCGTTTATGTGCTTTTGCAGCCGATGCCGCAGGAATATGCCTGGCTGGTTTATCTGCTTTTCGCAGCTTCAGTTATTTACGGGATTATGTTTGTGCTCCCCATTGGTGGTGCCGACATGCCTGTGGTTATTTCACTGCTCAATTCGCTCACGGGTATTGCAGCAGCCATGGCTGGTTTTATTTATAATAACCTGGCCATGATCCTGGGCGGTATTTTTGTAGGCGCTGCCGGCAGCATCCTTACGGTTTTGATGACAAAAGCGATGAATCGCTCGCTGCTCAATGTGATCATTGGTGGATTTGGCGCCAAAGCCGGCGCAGCAGCAGGCGAGGAAGGCGGAAGTATAAAAGAGATGAGCATGAGTGATGCTGCTGTATTGCTGTCGTATTCCAAATCGGTGGTGGTGGTGCCGGGCTACGGACTGGCTGTGGCGCAGGCACAACACACCATTCACGAACTCGAAAAAGTACTTCAGGAAAAAGGTGTGCAGGTACGCTATGGCATCCATCCGGTGGCCGGACGAATGCCTGGCCACATGAACGTGCTGCTGGCCGAAGCCGATGTTTCGTACGAAAAGCTGGTGGAGATGGACGAAATTAATAAAGATATGCCCAACACCGATGTGGTGATAGTAGTAGGTGCTAATGATGTGGTGAATCCGGCAGCCAACGAAACGCCCGGCAGCCCCATCTATGGTATGCCCGTGATAAATGCTACACAGGCCAAAAACGTCATCGTGATGAAACGGGGCATGGGCAAAGGATACGCCGGAATTGAAAACCCGCTGTTTTATAAAGACAACACCCGCATGCTTTTCGGCAACGCCAAAGATACCCTGGCCAAACTTACCAACGAGATCAATTCGTTGTAGCTCCTCCGGGTACAAATAAACAGCGCCCCGTGATGTATTGGCTGCGCAATGTCGTTTATCGCGTTTTAGGCAGCGCTTTTATAAAGCTCTTTTCCGACGGTGCGGTTATAGAAACAGAAGCTAAATTGTCATGCTGCGGATGATCCAGATAATACTGATTATAATTGTGGTGATGATCATTGCCACTGTGGGCGTGTTATGGATACTAAGCCCTGGCACACCACGGCCAATAGTTGATGAAGCAGGCGAGCCACTTGCCCGAAGCATTTCCGAAAAAACCTTTGTCGATATCGGCGGTGTGAAGCAGGGAATGTTTATCAGGAGTCACGATACGGCATTGCCGGTGCTGCTGTACTTGCATGGCGGCATGCCCGAATATTTCCTTACCAAAAAGTATCCCACGGGTCTTGAGAAAATATTTACAATCGTGTGGTGGGAGCAGCGCGGTTCAGGTATCAGCTATAATGCCGATATTGCAACGGAAACCATCTCGGTGCAGCAAATGATAAACGATGTAGTGGAGCTGACCCAATACCTGCAACAGCGTTTCGATAAGGAAAAGATTTATCTGATGGGACATTCGGGCGGCACTTTCGCGGGCATTCAGGCGGCTGCCCGGAATCCGGAATTGTATCATGCATATATTGGCATCGCCCAGATGGCCGATCAGCTTCGGTCGGAGCAGTTGGCGCATGCCTATATGGTGAAGCAATTTAGCGAAAGCGGAAACATGCAATTGGCTCATAAACTTGCGGCTGCGCCCATCGGAAGCTACATTCCCGATGCCTATCTGAAATTGCGCGATCAGGCTATGCACCGTCTTGGTATTGGCACCACCCGCGATATGTCGTCGGTCGTCGGCGGCATCTTGCTGCCTTCGTTGCTTTGCCGCGACTACACATTAAAAGAAAAAGTAAATATGTGGCGCGGTAAATCCAGATCGGGAGTAGCCCTGCTGTGGGATGTTATGCTTACAACCAATCTCATGCTTACAGTTCCCGGTGTGGACATTCCGATTTATTTCTGCTCAGGCATCTACGATTACACTGTTTCGTATGAGCTTTCGAGAGCATACCTCGCACACATTAAAGCCCCTGTAAAAGGTTTCTACACCTTTAGCAATTCAGCACATAGCCCTTTGTTTGAAGAGCCCGAACTGCTGCAACAAATCATAAAAACTGATGTGCTGCAAGGGAAGAACAGCCTGGCGGACAAGTGTATTTCACGGGTGGATTAGCATATGATAAAAATAGTGCGGGTCGGGGTTGATGAATGCCCGGCGCAGCAAAATGGTTTAATAGTTTTCGAGCATCCATTTCTCACCATTAAACCTCATTTTTTTGGGATCGAAATTAAATTCTATGTTTTCATAATTCACTACCTTATCGGGCATGCAACTCAAACTGTTGAGGCCTGGTTTTTTCGCAGTACGATTTCTAATCTCTACCTTCTAACCTCTGACTGAGAACTGTTGGCTGAAGACTGAGAACTGTTGGCTGAGGACTGAGAACTGAGAACTGTTGGCTGAGGACTAAGAACTGAGAACTGTTGGCTGAAGACTGAGAACTGTTGGCTGTGAACTGAGAACTGAGAACTGAGAACTGTTGGCTGAGGACTGAGAACTGTGGACTGAGAACTGAGAACTGTTGGCTGAGAACTGAGAACTGAGAACTGAGAACTGTTGGCTGAGGACTGAGAACTGAGAACTGAGAACTGTTGGCTGAAGACTGAGAACTGTGGACTGTTGACCGAGAACTTAGTGGTTGGAAGTCAGATTTATGTTAAAATCGAACAAAATTGGTTTCGAACAACGAACAACGAACAACAAACAACGAACACCAAACAACGAACACCAAACAACGAACACCAAACAACGAACACCAAACACCGAACAACGAACACCAAACAACGAACAACGAACACCAAACACCGAACAACGAACAACGAACACCAAACAACGAACACCAAACTTGAGCGCAGCAGCCTGCCCCGACCCATCGGGGAAATCCCGAGAGCTTTGCGATTCGGGAAACGAACACCAAACAACGAACACCAAACAACGAACAACGAACAACGAACAACAACTGCTGACTGAGAACTGCTGACTATTCACTGCCGACTTATTTCCGTACTTTTGTGAAAAATTTAGAACAACTATGAAATTTAAGATAGGCGACAAGGTTAAGTTTTTGAATGATAATGGTGGCGGCGTGGTGACTAAAATAATCAGCAGCAGCCTGGTAACCATTAAGATTGAAGACGGGTTTGAGATTCCTACACTCACCAACGAACTGGTGCTTGCCAACGAGCTGGAAAGTTTTGAGCGAAAGCGGGGCGACTTTTTTACTTCTTCGCGGGCAGAAGCCCCACCACCCGAACCCGAAGCAGACGATCCCATTCATTACGACGACCGAATAAGTAAATTACGAATTTTTAGAGCCAAAGGCGACGACAAGAAAGGTCTTTATCTGGGTTATGTTCCGCAAGATCAGCGATGGCTGCTCACCGGACTCATCGATGTGTATCTGGTGAATTTCACCCAATACGAGGTGCTCTTTAGCTTGTTTTTGCGCAAAGAAAATGGCGCCTGGGAAGGCCACGACTACGATGCCATCCCACCCGACAGCCGCTTGTTGCTGGCTTCGATACATCGTGAAGAAATCGAGCGGTGGAGTTATGGCGTAATTCAGGCGCTGTATCACAAAGAGCTTTCCGATTCGTTGCTGGCGCCCGTGAATAGTACGTTTAGCTTTAAGCCTGCGCGGCTCTATCGCGAGAATGTTTACATCGATTCGTCGTTCCTGCAGGAGAAGGCTTTTTTGTTTCTTATTAATGAAATTGCTGCCCAGCCGGCAGTTGCCCAGCGGGCGGAGGATGAAAAATTTGACGATGAGGTACGCATGCAAAACGCTAAGCCACAGCAGCCCAAAGAGGTTATCGACAAGCACAAAACCAGTCCGCGTGAGGCCGTAGTTGACCTCCATATCGGAGAACTTACCGACGACTATTCCAAAATGAGCAACCAGGAGATGCTCAATTTTCAGCTCAACTATTTTGTGCGGTGCCTCGAAAGCGCCATCAAAAATTATCTTACTAAAGTAACTTTTATCCACGGCGTGGGCGACGGCATCCTGAAATCGAAAATGATGGAAATACTCAAAGCTTACGACAACGTGAAGACCCGCGATGCCTCCATGAAAGACTTTGGCTATGGTGCCACCGAAGTGCTCATTTGGCATAGCAATTCCTGAATCTTCTTATTTTTGCGAAAGCATACTTTTTTTTAGAACCCCTATATAATATGGTGTAATGAACAACAAAACCAAGAAACTACAATGCCGCTTCCAATGGCTGTGCCTGCTGGTGTTTGGACTGGCAGCACCGGCGCTGGCATCTGATTTTTCGGGCGATGCATTGCCGCCACTTCGCGACACACTTTACCCGCAAATCCAGGTGCAGCCCGATTCATTTTATCTGATTATGAAACCTGACACGCTGATCCATCGTCAGTTGCTTGTCACCAATACGGGCACCGATACGCTTTTCTTTGGGTTCGATACCAATCCTGACAAAAATATCGCTGCTATCAATAGCACGCCACGTAGCATCCTCGGTTCTACCCTCATTTGTCAGCCGCAGGGATATGTGCCTGGCGAAACCACCGATTTCGTTTTCGAGCTTACCAACGGCAGCCCCGACAACGAATGGCTCGACACATTGATAATTGATTTTCCGGCGGGCGTTACACTTAATTATGCTTCCAACTTTACCGGCGGAAGCCTGGGCCCTCTGATTTATAATGGCGCCACAGGCAATGGTGTGGAAGCAAACTGGAACGACATGAATGGCGGCGGTGGAAATATTTTGCCCGGCGAAACAGCAGTTTCGGTGGTCGGGCTAACATTCGACGCCAGCCTCAACGACACCCTCTTTTTGATTTACACCATCAGCGGCGACATCAACGGTAGCCAGCCGCACAGCATCACCGATACGCTGCGCCTGCTGCCGCAGGATATCTGGCTCATCGCCACGCCAGATAGCGCTATGGTACTTCCCGGACAAACCAAATCTGTCGATCTGCTCTTCAACTCCGGCGCTTTTACCATCGGAAGTCACCAGCGAAGTTTTCATATCGTGAGCAACGACACCGCCACACCGGTTATAAATATTCCTGTAAAGGTGATCGTTTTTCCATACAACATGCAGCACACCATCACCATACCCGAAGGCTGGAGCGGCCTTTCTACTTTCTTGCTGCCCTTTCAAACACAACTCTCCGAAATTTTCGCCACCACCGCTCAACACATCGAAGTGATGTTTGATTTGGAAGGTCGTTTGTTTTGGCCCGAACAGGGAGTAAATACGATCGTTAGCTGGGATACTTTTGAGGGCTATCTTATCAAAGCCAAAGAGCCTTTTCAGATAAAACTCGGCGGACTATTCGAAATCTCGCAAACGGTGCTATTGGAGCAGGGTTGGAATGTGATGCCGGTGCTAAGCTCGGTGCCGGCCAGCACTTTTGTGGTATTTCGCGATCTGGATGAGATCATCGATGTAGTGTATGAAATAGGCGGTGATAAAGTTTATTGGCCTTCGCAAAACATTTATACCCTCACCACCCTGCTGCCCGGCAAGGCCTATTACATCCGCGTAAGCGAGGATTGCTCGGTTACTTTTCCGTCGCCGTTTTAAATTCTGGTAGAAATCCCCAATTAATAACCCATAGATTTATCTCGGTGTAAAAAAAGAAAAAAGCCAAAACAATCCATGCAAATTTTTTTAGTCTCTCTCTCGCACGACAGCAGTGTCATTTCGATCCGCCAAACGGCGGAGAGAAATCTCATCTAACCTTACACCGTCTTTGCAAGCAAGCGCGTAAGCTCAATAAACTCCTGCAGATTCAACTGCTCCGGACGTTTGTCAAAGATGTCGTATTCGGCTGCATCAAGATGCCCGGTCCAAAGACCCCGTAGTGAATTGCGAAGTGTTTTGCGCCTTTGGTTAAAAGCCGTTTTTACTACTTCAAAGAATTTCTTTTCGTCCACACCAAGAGAAAAATGCTCTTTTCGTTGCAGTCGGATTACCGCCGACTTAACACGCGGTGGCGGGACAAAAACATTTTCGTTAACCGTAAAAAGATATTCTATCTCATAAAAAGCGCCCAGCAGTACAGTCATAATGCCATACGTTTTATTACCTGGCGGTGCTGCCAGCCGCTCGGCTACCTCCTTTTGTATCATGCCCACCACTTGCGGTATCTGGCTGCGATATTCCAAAACTCTGAATAATATCTGACTCGAAATGTTGTACGGGAAGTTGCCGATGATGGAATATTCACCTGGGAAAATGGTGGAGAGATCGGTTTTCAAAAAATCACCTTCCAGTATATTGTCTCCCAGCGACGCGTAATGCTCCCGCAGATACGCCACCGACTGCCGGTCGATTTCGATCACTTTAAGCTGCTGCACATTTCCCAGCAAAAACTTGGTGAGTACGCCCGTTCCGGGGCCTACCTCCAACACCTGGTGGCGCACAGTGAGGCTGTTGACAATCTTTTGCGCTATGTTGTCGTCGGCCAGAAAATGTTGCCCCAGGCTTTTCTTGGGTCTTACATAGCCGGAATCGCTGGTAAAGTTCTTTTTCATTTTATTAAAAGCATTTGATGCAGATAGAATCAGAACAGCTTTGGATTTTGGAATTTCTTAAAACTGTTTACACCGGCTATTGACGGTTGCTTTATTGGATTTTGGAATTTAGTTGGAACTTGCCTTATTGGATTTTGGAATTTATTTGGAACTTGCTTTATTGGATTTTGGAATTTATCTGGAGCTTGCCTTATTGGAATTTGGAATTTATTTGGAACTTGCTTTATTGGATTTTGGAATTTATTTGGAACTTGCCTTATTGGATTTTGGAATTTCTTAAAACTGTTTACACCGGCTATTGACGGTTGCCTTCCTGGAATTTTGTTTTAAAAAAACACCCGGGATTCGCAGTCAAAGCTAATTAATCATATCGCCCCTCAGCTCTCTGAAACGTTTGCGTGCATCCACCACAAAGAGGCTTCCGGGATATTCTGTCATCAGTCGCTCGTAGAGCATCATTGCCGTGTCGGGGTCGTTGTAATGTTCATCGTACAACCTTGCGCGCAGCATCAGTGCATTGTCGGCCAGGATGTCCTGCGGGTACATGTCGGTAACTTTTTGCAGCAGACTGTCGGCAGCCGCCCAGTCGGTCTTTTTCAGCATGATGTCGGCTTTTTTAAAAAGCACTTCGTCATTCAGCGGATGCCAGAGTGCCAAAGTCTGTATCGAATCAAGCACCAGCAGCGCTTCGTCGGGTTTGTTGCGATATATTAAAAGATCGGCACGGGCATAAAAACCAAGCGCCGTGTAGGTGCTGTCCAGGTCGATGTTGTCGCTGATGAGCAACGAGAGGTCCATGGCATCGTTGGCGATGAGCTTGGAAGTAGCTGCTTTCAGCACGTCGAGCTGCAACTTAGCCCAATTGAACTCGCCAATGTAATACGATAGCTTTGCATTCTTAAACTTGGCAAGATGCCCCACCGGATCGTTTTTAAAATCATAATCTACCTGCGAATACAAAAGGGTGGCGTCCCATTCGCGATTGGTAAACAAAAGAATGTCGGCCAGCTCTATTTTACATTCGGCTATTAGCTGCGGCGACACCGCCGGCATGGCTACAGCTTTTTCGAGCATAGCCGTGGCTTCGTCGTATTTATCCAGATAAAAAGCCTGCAAATGCGCCAGGTATTTCATGATGGTGATGGTGGAACTGTTTTCGCCAAACTCAGCGAGCGCCGACTGATATTCGCGCTCCAGCGCTGTCAGGTCGTCGTGTGTATAATCGAGCCGATTGGTAATTTTCAGATAGCGTGCGTTGAGCAGTCCGATGCGGGCATCCAGATAATAGGTCGATCTTTCGCCTTTGGCCAACACATAACTATAGGCATCCACGGCCACATCATACGCCTCGTTATTCTGGCTTATCAGCGCCAGGTCGATCACTGCCCGTCCGTCTCCGCCGAGCCGCCGGTCTATCGACTTGCTCTGCAGCAGCGCCAGCTCAAAATCTTTTTGCTGTATGGCATACCAGATGAGCATCTCCGAGTAATAAATTTTGTCAGGATTTTTTTGCACCCGACGCAGCATCTCGGTGCGCATGATCTCGCCGATAGTGCCTTCCTTATCGCCATCGAGTGCCGCCTGCAGCCGTCCTTTTATGTATTCTGTCCGCGACAGGTCGCTGTCCATCAGGTCCAGATATTCGTTCACCATGTCGGTATAGTCGTTCATCTGCTCATACATTCGTGCCAGTTCCAGGTTAAACTGATAATCCTGCACCAGTTGACGCCCCTTCAGATAGGTTTGCAGCGCGTACTCTGTTTGTCCGCGGTAGCTGTAGGCGCCGGCCAGATCATTCACCTGGTTGCGGTCGCCGGTAAGTTCGTCAAGGGCCTCATCCCAAAGTTTCTTGGCCTTGTTCTGGTCGCCCTGCAGCGAATAGATGTACCCTTCATCCACGAGTAGCCGCAGGCTGCCGGGATTTTCTTTTTGCTCACGCCGCACCACTTTTAGCGCGGTCTTGAAGTCTTGCAGCTCGGTGAGGCAAAAAATATAGTAGGTATAAAAATAGCGTGTCTTTTTCTCCTCGTACAATTTGGCATAAAGCTCCACCGCTTTATCATACTCCTTGTTTTTCATGTATTCGGCGGCAAGCTTCTCGTCGTCGGGTTTTTCTAACTTGCTCTTGGCAGTTTCCGCTTGCGGAAATGCCGGTACTTCCTGTGCCGGCAAAAAGGACGTCGCGCCAAAGAGGATTATTATTAATATGGTGTAAATTTTTTTCATAAAGCTATCCATTCCGGAGTTTACAAAACCCCAAAGCGGTTCAAATATTTTGTTGAAAGCCACCGAGGCAGGTTTATTTTTTATTAAAACACAACTCTATCAATAAAGTTGAAATGATAACGGCTCCGGCGGAGGTGATGTGTTGATGTGGTGATGTGTTGATGTGGTGATGTGTTGATGTGGTGATGTGTTGATGTGGTGATGTGGTGATGTGTTGATGTGTTGATGTGGGGATGTGTTGATGTGGTGATGTGGGGATGTGTTGATGTGGTGATGTGGTGATGTGTTGATGTGGGGATTTGTTAATTTGTTGATGTGTTGATTTGGGATTACCGAGAGCACTGCGATTCGGGAAACAAACAACAAACTTGAGCGCAGCGAAATCCCGAGAGCGCAGCGATTCGGGAAACAAACAACAAACAACAAACAACGAACAACGAACAACAAACAACAAACAACGAACAACAAACAACAAACAACAAACAACAAATTATCCAAGCGTAATCATCTCAAACCCAGTGTAAGCTTGCAACGCTTTAGGAATGCGGATACCATCATCGGTTTGGTTATTTTCGAGCAATGCGGCTACAATACGTGGCAAAGCCAGCGCGCTGCCATTAAGTGTGTGCGCCAGTTGCGTGCGACCCTCTTTGGTTTTGTAGCGCAGCTTCATGCGGTTGGCCTGAAAGCTCTCGAAGTTCGACACCGAGCTTACTTCGAGCCAGCGCTCCTGTGCCGACGAAAAAACTTCGAAATCGTAGGTGAGCGCCGAGGTAAAGCTCAGGTCGCCACCACACAGCCGTACGATGCGATAAGGCAATTCCAGCTCGACCAGCAGCCCTGCCACGTATTCGCGCATCTCTTCCAGCGCCTGGTACGATTCTTCGGGAGTGCGTATCTGCACAATTTCTACTTTGTCGAATTGGTGTAGCCTGTTAAGCCCGCGCACATGCGCACCCCACGAGCCGGCCTCACGCCGGAAGCAGTTGGAGTAAGCCACATTTTTTATTGGTAAATCTTCCTCGCGCAGCAGCACGTCGCGGTATATGTTGGTGATGGGCACTTCGGCGGTGGGTATCAGATAGAGTTTATCCACGGGCGCATAGTACATCTGGCCATCTTTGTCGGGAAGCTGCCCGGTGCCGTAAGCCGAATCTTCGTTTACCAGCAATGGGGGCTGATATTCCAGGTAGCCAGCGGCAATGCCCTGATCCAGGAAAAAGTTGATGAGCGCGCGTTGCAGCCGGGCGCCCTGGCCACGGTAAAACGGAAATCCTGCGCCCGTTACTTTATTTCCCAGGTCGAAGTCGATGATGTTGTATTTTTTTATCAAATCCCAGTGGGGGAGGGCTGTCGGATTTTTTTCGGGCAGGGTGCCGCCAGTAGCCACTATTTCGTTGTCGGCTTCCGCCTTACCGGCCGGAACGCTTTCGTTTGGCAGGTTGGGCAACAACAACAGAATATCGTTGAGTTTTTTCACCGTTGCGTCAAGCTCCTCACCCAAAGTTTTGGAGGTATTTTTCAGCGCTGCCGACTCTTCTTTCTGGCGCGATGCCTCATCAGCTTTGCCGGCTTTGTAGAGGTCGCCTATACTTTTGGCCAGGCGGTTGGCATTGGCCAGCGTTTCGTCGAGGCGGGACTGTAGCTCGCGCCGCTGCTCGTCGAGTGCCACGATGGATTGGACGTGTGTGGCGGCATCAAAGTTTTTTATTTTTAGTCGGGCCACGATTTCTTCGGGCTGTTGGCGGATAGTGGTGATTTGCAGCATACCGGTATGTTTTTTTGTTTAAACAAAAAATCTCCTGCTTTCTATTGAAACAGGAGATTTGATGATCGTGTGATTATTGTGGTTAGTTCACCCCGGGAGCTTCCTGCTCAAAAGGGACGATATTAACAAACGACTTATTGTCTCTTTTTCTTTTGAATTCAACGGTACCATCCACCAATGCGAAGAGTGTATGGTCTTTGCCCAGGCCTACATTTATGCCGGGGTGATGTGCTGTGCCGCGCTGACGTACTACGATGTTGCCGGCTTTGGCAGCCTGGCCGCCGTAAATCTTAACACCAAGACGTTTGCTATGCGATTCGCGTCCGTTGGATGAACTACCTGCACCTTTCTTGTGAGCCATAATATTTAGTTTTTAATAGTTTGCAAAAAATTTCTTATTAAAGAGCGATGTTTTCGATCTTCACTTTGCTGAACTGCTGGCGATGACCGTTTTCTTTCTGGTAGCCTTTTCTTCTTTTTTTCTTAAAGACGAAAATTTTGTCGCCTTTCACGTGTTCCAGAAGAGTAGCTTCTACTTTGGCGCCATCAATAAAGGGTTTGCCCACGTTGATGCTGTCGCCGTCGCCTACGAGCATTACCGATCCGAAACTAAGGCTGTCGCCGGCTTCGCCTGCCTGGCGGTGAACAAAGATTTCTTTATCTTTTTCAATTTTAAACTGTTGTCCAGCTATGTCAACTATTGCGTACATGTTCGTGCTTGTATTGAGATTGTGTAATTAAAAAAAGGAGTGCAAAAGTAAAACTATTTTTTAACCGGCAAATGTTTTCTTACTTTTTTTTATTCAGCGCATTACGATTTTTGCGGCGATTGACCAGCACAACCCCCAGCACAATGACGGCAGCAAACCCGAAGGCACTGGCTGCAAAGCGCTCTCCGTCGGCCACGCCCCACAGTAGCGCTACCACCGGAACAAAATACGTGACCGACGAAGCAAAAATAGCCGTGGTGGTTTGTACGAGTTTGTTATATAATATGATGGCGATGGCCGAGCCAAAAATTCCCAGCAGGGCAATGTAAACGAAAGCCACAGTTGCGTGGGAACCTGAAACGATGACTTGTGGGAAGTCGGTGAAGAAAAACAACAAAATCCCGGCGGGTATGCCAATAAACAGAAACCCCACGGCGGCGATGGCGGCAGCCTTCACATCGTGCAGATAATATTTGATCATGTTCGACTGGATGGCGTAAAACACCGTAGCCACCACAATGTAGATGGCATAGGCAAAACGAAACTGGAGGGAGCCATTGCCGGTAACGTAAATTAATCCCACAGCACCAATCAATCCTATTAAAATTCCTGCAACATTTACCATCCTGGTTTTCTGCCCGAAAAACGCCAGTCCCGTCAGCAAGGTAAACAAAGGTGTGAGCGAATTGAGGATGCCGGCTACCGCGCTGTCGAGGCCGGTTTGTGCTTTGGCAAAAAGAAATGCCGGCAGCCCGGTTCCAATCAATCCTACCACAAAAATGTATTTCAACTTCGCTCGCGGAACCTGGCCGATGTGCCGCAGCGCCACTGGCAACAAAACCAAAAAGGCCATAAATACCCGGATGGCGCCTACCTGCACGCTACTGTAAACCTCCAGTCCACGCTTCATGAGAATAAAGGAGCTTCCCCACGTAAGCATCAGCAATAGTAAAAGTACCCAACCGCCCGGACGGGTATTATAAAGAAAGTGAGCCGCCTTTGATATCATAGCTCATTTAGCGTTGTGGATAAAAATGTCATTGTGTTGATAAGTCAGGAAAAAGAAAATTATTCTTCTTGTTTGTGTAGCTACTCAAAGTAAATTTCTAACTTTGCTGCAAATTAAGTAAGGATTTCAATGGAGCAAATAAAAATAAAGATGTTGATTTGTTGAAAAAAAATATGAAAAAGGCGTAAAATTTAAAGATTGTTTTATTTTTGCAAGTTAAGATTAATAAGAGATCGGGACACAGACTAAATTAATGATCGAATAATGAATCAAAGTAATCATCAAACAAATACATTAGTACTCATTTTTAAACCATAAACGGAATGCAGCCGAAAAACATCAAGTACCAACCGCCTTAGGTTTGCCAGGCAAATCTTACGGCAATTTTTTACCAAGTAATTTTGGTTTTACGAACTCAAATATTTTTATGAATTGATTAATTATTAACTAAAAACAATTTCTTATGAAGCAAATTACAAGTTTGTGGTTGTTGTTGTTTTTTATGGCATCAACAACCCTAATTGCGCAGAACACCAGCACAGGTTCGGCAGCGCAGAAAGCTGCAACAGCAAAGTACAAAACGGAGCAGCAGAATCTTAATGCTAAGGTGCAACCCGAGATGATTTCCGGCGTAAAACAGGGATCAGAAGCTGATAAATCACCAATGGAAGCACGCAGAATCACGAACAGCACTGATGAACAATGGGATGTCCTTTACACATTCAGTGCACAAGCACCATCGAGCCAGGCTATTGCTACCGATGGCGAAAACTTTTATCTGACCTACTGGAATGGTACCGGTTTGTTTGACAAATTTGATATGGATGGGAGTTATATTTCGTCCTTTACTATTTCAGGAGCTGCTGCTATCAGGGATTTAGCTTACGATGGTACCTATTTTTACGGGGCACCCAGTGGAGGCATGACTATAGCTAAATTAGACTTGGCAAACCAAACATTGGTATCTACCTTTGCCATTTCAAGTTCGGCAGGAGTTACCGGTTCACGCCACTTGTCATACGACCCTGAGCTTAGTGCAAGCGGTGGTTTCTGGCTTGGCCAGTGGGGCGAGTTAGCTGCAGTTGATATGACTGGTGCTACCATTTATTCTAACTCTCAAACACCTGCTATCGTAAGCTGCTATAGTTCGGCTTACGATAATTATTCAAGTCCTGGGTCTCCCAAACTTTGGCTTTTTACCCAAAATGCAGGAGCCAGTGCCAATGACTTAATTATGCTGCAAGAGTTTGATATCAACACCCGTACGCTTACAGGGTTCACCATGGATCTGTTTACCCTTAGTGGAAATATGCCAGGATATATTCCAGGAACTGCTGCTGCACAAACCATTGCAGGCGGTGCAGCAAGCTATGTTAATGCAAGCGGCAAATTTGTACTTGCCGTTAACATCCAGCAATCACCAAATCTGGTAGTTGGTTTAGAACTTGCAGAAACTGGTCCTCCATTGACAAAGGATGTAGGTGTTACTTCAATTCCACAACCTGTGTCAGGTTATGATCTGGGAAATGCTGAAACTGTTTCTTTCAACCTGAAAAATATTGGCACCAACTCACAATCCAACATCCCATGGACAGTTACCTGGAATGGTCCTTCAGGTACCCAAAACCTCAATGGTACAGCGGCAGGTCCGCTTGCTTCCGGAGAAACATTGCTTGTAACCGCCGGGACTGCTAACTTATCACAGTTTGGCGAGTACAGTTTTGAAATTTGTTCCAATCTTGCAGGTGACGAAAATCCTGATAATAATTGCAAAACAAAATCTGTTGTCAATTCACCTGCTCCTACATTGCTCTATCCGCAGTCTGCCGAAAGATGGACAGGCTCGACAAATGGAACTGCCATTACTGAAACCAGCCTTGTAAAAGGTGCAAATGCCGAAGACGGCTGGTTCGTTTTTGATGTATCAAGCATCCCGGTTGGCGCTACCATTACCAGTGTTAAGTTTCATGGCTATGTTTACCAAACGAATTACCCATACTGGAGTTTGACCCCGCTGTCGTTAAATCCGCTTACTGCCGACCCGGCAGCTTTGAAAGCAGAGATTACAGCCAACGGAGTTACGGGCATAGCTTATTCATACAACAATGAAACAAGTACCTTTGCTATCGGCTGGCACGAATACCAGCTTACTGCTGCTGCTGCCACCGACATGACTGCCGACCTTGCACAGGGATGGTTTGCCATGGGCATGGATAGCCGCGATAATTCAGCTACCTATTTTATTAATTTCGAGGGATGGAACGAAACCAATGTTCCTTACCTGGAAGTTGAATTTACGGGTGGCACTACTACCGTAGGCACTCCTCCTGCCAACTTTATGGCTGACTTTGTAGAGGGTGAAGGCGTAGTTACCACGTGGGGTAATGCTGGTGAATGGGTACGTTGGGATAGCGGCGAAAACGCTGGCAGTTTAGGCCTCGAAGAAGCCGGCACCTTCTGGTGCGCTGCCCGTTGGGAAACTGCTGACCTGGCTCCCTATGCCGGACAGTACATTACCGAAGTTAACTATTTCCCCGTATTGTACGCTGACCCGCCCGGTATCAAATTGATGATATGGGAAGGCGCAGGCTTTGCCGATCTCGTTTATGAGCAAGTTATTACCAATATCAATTGGGACGAATTCAATACCATTACCCTTGATGAAATGCACATGATCGATGCTACCAAAGAGATGATGGTTGGCTTTGAATTAATTCAGCCGCTGGGCGAGTATCCGATGGGATACGATGCAGGTCCTGCTGTGGCTGGTAAAGGCGATCTGGTTTCTCTCGACGGAATCACTTTCGTTTCGATGGCTACAGAATTCGAAATCGACAACAACTTCAACATTGGCGTTTATGTAATGGCCGAGACGGATGGTTTGGTTGGTACCAAGCAAATTCTTGCCCGCAATACCGTTAGCAATCCTACCGGAGCATTTACCACCCAAACAGCAAAAGTTGGTGGAAATCTTAACAATGGCACCCGGTTGGAAAAATTAGGTGTTAATATTTACAGAAACGGTACAAAGGTTAATGGCGATCCTGTTCAAGGAAACACCTACACCGATCCTTTCTTCACTCCCGGCACTTACACCTATACCGCGAAGACCGTATATGACGAAGGTTTATCCGAACCAACTCCTCCGGAAGAAGTAGTAATACCGCAGGCCAACGAGCCAGCAATCAGTGTTGCTCCAAGTTCACTTATGGAAACGCACCCGGTTAACGACACGATCACTACTAAGACCCTCACCATTAGCAATACAGGCACTGAACCACTTGTGTGGGATATCGCTGTAAACACGGGTGGTACAAAATTATCGGGTGTTGCTCCTATCGATCCTGAGGTGTATGCCAAGAAACTTGCCGAAAGACAAGCTGCCGAAGGAACCGGTACTTCCAAACATTCATTGGGTATGGCTCCTGCAGGTTCTTCACAACCTGTAGAAACACCT
>SABY01000045.1 GCA_009928785.1 Clostridia bacterium
CTTCCCGACAAAGCTGCCATCCTCACCATCGACGACGGCTATCTGAGTTTTTATGAAAATGGCTGGCCATTGCTGAAGAAATATGGTTTTTCGGCTACCATTTTTGTACAAACCGGCACCATTGGTGGCAACGACTTTATCAACTGGCCGCAAATTAAGGAAATGCAAAAGGCTGGCATCGAAATCGGCAACCATTCCCACGAGCACACCCAATTTCTTAACCTTGATGAAACGGAACGTGGTGCTGTTTTTCTTAGAGATTTGGCGGAAGCCAGCGATCATTTTCAGGAGCATCTGGGCAGCATCCCCGCTTTGTATTGTTACCCTTACGGGGAATGGACGCCCGACATGGAGCAGGTGCTGCGCGACGCAGGCTTTGCAGCGGCCACGGTACAAAAGTCGGGTGTGTTTTCGCATAGCTCCGACGCGATGGCCATCCCCCGCTTCCCGATGGGCGGCCCATTCGGAACATTACAGGGATTTAAAAATAAAATTGCAATGAAAGCGCTGGAGGTAACACAGTCTTCGCCGGCATCGCCTTTCTTTAGTGACAATCCACCCACGCTTAGGCTCACCATAAAACCCGGTGAAGTAAACCTGAAAAATGCCCAGTTTTTTGTGGATGGCACCAAAACCGAAATCAAAAAAATAACCGCTGATGGCGACCAGCAAATCGTAGTGTTACAAGCCGATAAAAGGCTCACCCAACGTCGCACGCTTTACACCCTTACCGCACCTTCTGCAACCGGAAACTCCTGGCATTGGTACAGCCATCTGTGGGTAAATCCCAAAGTGGCGGAATAGGAATAATGTTCGTTGTTTGTTTCCCGAATCGCTGCGCTCTCGGGATTTCGCTTCGCTCAAGTTTGTTGTTCGTTGTTTGTTGTTTGTTTCCCGAATCGCTGCGCTCTCGGGATTTCGCTTCGCTCAAGTTTGTTGTTTGGTGTTTGTTGTTCGTTGTTTTGGAGGTAAGATATTTCTTGTTGCTAAAAAAATTAAAAGCCATTTTATCTGACAAAAGAGCCTTCATTTTGCTAACACACGAAACGGACTGTGGACAATTCAAGAGCAACTTTTGACTGACTCCAGAAATTAAAAAGTTACCTTTGTACAATTATCGAATAATCATTATTAATGGCATCATTCAAAACAGACGAGAGTTTTTTAGAGAAAATTTCAATTGGTGCAATTGGGACACAACAAGTGTTTTCAGTTCTAAAACAACTTGGTCATCAACCTATTGAACTTGAAAGGGGTTCAATGAACTATAAAATTTGGAAAAAGTTTAAAATCAAACGAATTCGTGTTCCAGATATTCTTTGCGTTGACAACGGAATCCGGATTGAATCAAGAGCCAAAACCAAACTTGAAATTTCAATGTCTCATTCAATTTCTGACCCCAACAGAGGTTGGGATTTTGGAATGAAAGACAACGATTATGTTGCATTGGTTGTTTGTGAAAAGTTTGGCAGCAAACCAATTGACTGGAAAGCTGACCATCTTGTTCAGTTTATTTCAATAAAGGAATTGCGAGAAGCCGCAACAAATGACCAAATAGTTTTCATAAAAGCAAAAGGAGCGCAAGAAGGTTATGAAGCAAGAATAAATTGGCCCGCAAGTGTTGCGTCATCTGAGGGAATTGTAACTGAAATTGATAAAACGATTAAATACAAAACCGTTGAAGGAAGAACAAAGTGGGTTGGTTTGTCAAAAGGAGGAAAAAAGCTTTCACCATTGGTGAGAGTTGGTGACAAAGTTTTTCCTAATCAAATTTTAGCTTCAGTTATTAAAGCACAACAAACAATTCCGACACTTAAAGTAACCGCTGATTTTTTTTTAAATAATCTTTCCAGTTTGATTTTGAGCGAAAGATATGCTGCAGCTAAAGCCCTTAACTTTTTTAATGAAGCCAAAGTTATCGCAGCATTAAAAACTAAAATTGGAATTGCTGAAGAGGATACCTATGTAAAACTTGAAGCAGCAGCAAGTTTGGCAAGATTAGGACACGAAGAAGGATATAGCTTCATAAAGACCTTTCTCAAAGACCCATACTTAGGTAATGTTCTTGAATCTGTAATTGTTCTTGCTGAAATAAAAACCGATACTGCTTGCAAAATGCTTTGCGATATTTTGGTTGATGAAAACTTTGATGCAGAAATAAGAGCAGGTGCAGCTTGGGGACTTGGTGAACAACAAAACAAATCTGCTTTGAACGCAGTAGTTACAAGTTTCAACTCTGTTGAAACAAACATAAAAATTGAAGCAGCAAGAGCATTAGCAAAGCTTACAAAGAATTTCAGCATCGATATTCTCAATTCATTCGAAAAAACTACATCTATTGAAAAGCCGGGCGTTGCGTGGGCATTGACAAAATCAACCACGCTTAATCTTGACCAATTGATTTCAAATCTCAAAGATTTGGATTCGCGGCATTGGATTTCATTTATCATCGGCACACACGGTGAAGAAAGATACATTGCTGAAATTGAAAAGTTAAAGAAAAAAGACCCCGAAGTTTATTTCGCAGTTACACTACTTTGGAAATTAATGACAAGCTGGACGCACGACCTTAAAGAATATTAAAATGTTTGAAACAAACTTCTTATACAAAACAAAAAAAGGAAAAGCTGTAGTTGGGGATTCGTTAATACTAATGAAATCAATGCCTGACAATTCAGTAAACCTTGTAATGACATCACCACCTTTTGCTCTTTCAAGACCAAAAGAATATGGCAATAAAGACCAAGCTGATTACATTGAGTGGATATTAGAATTCACAAAAGAGGTCCAAAGAATTATAACAGAAGATGGCAGCTTTGTAATTGACTTAGGCGGTGCTTATCAAAAAGGTTCTCCAATTCGTTCCTTATACAATTATCGATTACTGATAAATATGTGCGATAAACAAGGGTGGAAACTTGCGGAAGAATTTTTTTGGTTTAACCCTGCTAAACTTCCTTCGCCTATCGAATGGGTAAATAAAAGAAAAATAAGAGCAAAGGATTCTGTAAATACAGTTTGGTGGCTTTCAAAATCTGATTTTCCGAAAGCAGATGTAAAAAAGGTTTTGACAGAATATTCTGACCGAATGAAAAAACTCATTAAGGACAGTTCTAAATATTACACTCCAAAAATGCGTCCGTCAGGACACGACATAAGCGAAAGATTTGGCAACGACAACGGGGGAGCAATTCCTTCAAATCTTTTGCAAATACCCAATACAGAAAGTAACTCTCAATATCTTAAATATTGCAAAGACTTAAGTATAAAAGGACATCCTGCAAGATTTCCATCTAAGCTACCAGAATTTTTTATTAAGTTCTTAACAGACGAAGATGATTTGGTTCTTGACATTTTTGCTGGTTCAAATACTACTGGCTGGACTGCACAACAACTCGACAGAAAATGGCTTTCGTTCGAATTAGACCATCAATATTTATCAGCATCTGTTCTTCGTTTTCTTGATAAAGAACCTTTTGAAGATGTTAGGCCTAAATATGAAATGTTGCAACTTGACAAGAATGCTGGTATTGATGCAGAAGAGTTTTTGAAACAGTTAGTTCTATTTGATACGCCAACGCTTTATTCTGTTAAATAAAACTTAAATAATTGTCGCTCTGAACGAAACGAAGTGAAGTAGCCTGCCCCGATTTTCGGGGAAGAATTTAAAACCAACTGTTTTAATTTAATCGGTCATTAGTGATTTTTTTCATTTTTATCTAATAGAAAAATCCACAAACCACGTCAACCTTATTACCTTTTGGAATTTCTATTTGTTTTTTTTAAAAACCTTAACAGCCAGCCTTTGGGAGCAAAGTGGTAATATTGCAGCCAAAACATAGCGATGGGGATTTTTGGAAATTTATTTAAAGCGAGTGGTAATGCAACAAAGGCTGACATGTCGGCCATTGGCACCGATATGCACTCGCACCTGATCCCCGGCATCGACGACGGCTCCGACAGCCTGGAAACTTCCATCGAACTTATTAAAGGTATGCAGGCGTTGGGCTACAAAAAGCTGATTACCACGCCACACATACAGGGGGAATTTTATTGCAATACGCCGGAAACCATCATGCCTGGATTGCAGCGTGTACAACGCGAATTGGCAAAACAGCATATCAATATCGAGTTACAGGCTGCCGCCGAATATTTGATCGACGATAAGTTTGAACAGAAATACAAATCGGGCGAGCTACTCACCTTTGGCCGCAAACATCTGCTGGTAGAGTTTTCTTATTTTAATGAGCATCCGCGTTGGCGCGATTTCTTTTTTGATCTGCAAATTGCCGGCTACAACCTTATTCTGGCGCATCCGGAGCGCTATTCCTATTTCTTCAGAGAGTTCGCGAAATACGAAGAGATCAAAGACCGCGGCGTGCTTTTTCAGATCAACATCAATTCGCTTACGGGCTATTATTCCGGCGAAGTGAAAAAGATGGCCGAGCGTTTCATCGATCTGGGCATGGTGGACCTGGCTGGCAGCGACCTGCACAACGCGCACTATCTGCAGGCTTTGCAACAGGCATCATCCAACAAATATCTCCGCAAGCTCATCGATTCGGGAAACCTGAAAAATCATACGCTTTAAATTGCTCGTGTGGTATTTTTTACCCCTGATCCGCCAGCCGGCGGAAGAAGTACTAAAAATCAGAAGCTTGGATAAGTCCCCTTTAGGGGATTTAGGGGTCTTATGTTACGATGGCAGAGAAATCAGTCAGATTCGTTTTATTTGATTACGGATAAAGCATGGAAAGCCGAAAATCGAAAAAACCGGATATGTACTTATTCAACAATCAGCTTTCGTATGACCTTCTCGGCGGATGTGCTTACGGTTACAAAATAAAACCCCGAGGCCAAACCGGAAATGTTGATGCGCGGGGAGCCGGAAGAATTTATAAACAATACTTTCCCGGTTGCATCACTGATGGTTACCACAGCATCTGGGGCATGAAATTGTGCTGCGATATTGATAAAATCATGCGCCGGGTTGGGATGGAAAAGCGGCTCATTACGCAGGTTTCCGGGGTCATCGCCAGGAAGCACGTCAAGATTATCAACTACCGAAATTCCATTTGCAATATATCGGCCATCGTGGCTGGGATAATTATTATCGAAGTGTGCCTTCAATTGCGAAACCTCATCGGACTGAATGCTCCACATTTTAAACAGCATCATTTCGCGCTCACCTTCTCCCTGATTGCTTTGCGCAATATCTTGTTTGCCAAAGATGCTCATCACCTGATTTTGGTTTGTATTACCCACAGGCATCACACCACAGCATACGCCTTGCTGGTCGAAAGCGGCAATAACGTTTCCTTCGGTGAAGTGCTGCAACACCGCTGATGTAAAGGCTACCAGATGACTGCCGGGAGCTGCCCCGGGTTCCGGCCACGGCGAAGGATTGTGGGTAATATTTACTTCCGGAAGTATGTCCTGCTTATAAATAGGGCAGGCTGGGAAGGTAGCGGTGCAAGATTCGTTAACACATGCCATGTAGGCAAAGCCCGGCTGGAAAATCGCCAGCGTATAAATACCCATCTGTGGCCAAAGTACGCCGGTGCCGCCGACGTCTTTCATCACCACCAGCTTATTGCCAATCTGGCTGGTAATATCCGTATGATAAAGATTGCATTTCGACAACACCGGCATCAGCGTCCATCCCTGGTTGAATGTCACAGTTTTGTCGGTTACTTCCGAGCCGGCCAGTATCAGTTGAGATGGCGCCGTAACCCTTATTTTATATCCTTCATAATTATTAAAAGCCCCAAGCGTATTGATGCCACCCTGCGGCCAGAAGGCGCCGGTCATGTTTTGCGCTATTACAAAATTAGCCATGATTGGTTGCATCAGCTCCTCTACCGTGGCCGTAGTTTGGATGTAAGAAGATATGCCACTCCAGCCGTTTTGTATATCCAGGATTTGCTGCTGGTGAATGGTGAGCGTTACCTCATCGGTAGCAGCATCGGCACAATCGATTTCCGGAAAGGCAGTGAGGGTGAGTATTACCTGTTTGTTGGTAATATCGCTGCTGCCAGGAAAATAAGTGGCATCAATTGACGCGGCATCATCAAAAGTGCCATCACCCGAAGTTTGCCACATCACACTGCCCGCATCTGTCGCCGAGGCATTGGGCGACCAGGATTGACCTTCTGCTATGGTATAATCCCATCCGGCGCTGGCTTGTGGAGCATCATGAAAGAATATCGTAAGCGTGTCGTGGGCATTGGTGGTGCATGGATCCACAGGAAGCGCCGTAGCTATAATGGTAACGAAACCTTGTGGATAATCTACAGCAGGCGCGGGGTAATAAACCGGAGTGGGCGTTCCATTGTTGCCAAAAACACCGCCGCCATCCGGGGTGTACCAATAAAGCGCGCTATAAAAAATGGCTTCATCAGCGTAAAGCGCTACTGTATTATCATAACATTCATGAATTTCTTCGGTGATGATGTTGATAATAGCGTTGGCCGCAATATTTGCTTCCAGGCAATCAGTGAGCGAGTTTCCTGATCCAAAATATCCGGTAAGGCAAAGCTGCACCGAACCCGCTATCAGATCATCACTACCGGGGAAATATTGTGTAAGTTGATTTGTGGGATACGCAAAATTGCCGTCGCCCGATGTTTGCCACCGAACACTATCACAGTTTTGTGTAGTGCCTTCTAAAAAAACAGCATCCTGACAAGAAGTAAAATCGGTACCGGCGCTTAGGTTAGCCAGGGAGGTAAAAGCAACCTCAATCTGATCGGTAGCATCGGCTCCACAATTGGCAACGGCAAAAGCTGTAGCGGAAAGAACCACGGGAACTCCGGTTGCATCCACTGTTCCGGCATAATAAAATGTTTCGGGAAGCGTGTTGTTGGCAAATGTGCCGTCGCCGGAGGTTACCCACAGAAATGATGCAGCATGCGCAACTTCAGTCTGCAGATCAAGCGGCTGGCAGGCAGGATAGGTTTGGTTGCCGGCAGTGCTAATATTTATTTCCGGAGAACCTGCCACAGTGAGTAGCAAAGTGTCGATAGCAGCAGTTGTGCAGGGATTGATGGGGTTTACAGTAAGCCACAATTTGCAATAGCCGTTGTTCTTATCCTGTGTACCTGGTGTGTATGTTGGATTGAGTATGTTGCGATAGTTAAAGTTGCCGTCGCCACTGGTAGTCCAGTTGACGCTGTTATAATTGGCGGCCGTTGCCTGCGAAAGGAATAGCGTGTTACCACTGCAAACCAACGCATCTTCTCCGGCATAAACGGTGGGTCGGTTTTTTATCACCACCTGCACCGACTTTGATACTTCAAGCATCGAGCAACCGCCTGCACCGAAAGCCCGTACAGTTAGCGCCACTGTTTTATTAATGTTGTCGGCAGGCCCAGGGTGGTACCAGGTGATGGGTAATGATGGGT
Source organism: Clostridia bacterium (assembly GCA_009928785.1). GTDB lineage: Bacteria > Bacteroidota > Bacteroidia > Bacteroidales > 4484-276 > SABY01. Next base: position 7,404 of record SABY01000045.1, read on the forward strand.
TATCAAAAGTGCCATCACCTGCTGTTGACCATTGCAGGCCGCTGTGGTTATAGGCGACACTACTTACTTTTACAGGCTTGTCGATGCATTGGGTACAAACTACCTGCGCGTAAAGTATTGGGGCCAGAAATATAGTGGCCTGCGTTGATTTGCACACCACCGCAGTAAGGGGCGGAATAGCAGTAGCGCATACATTGAGAGTAAAAGTACGTGTTGAATTGTCGTGATAGCCTGGAAAATATTGGGTAACTTCCGCTGTAGGATCAGCAAAGGTGCCGTCGCCGGAGGTAGTCCATTGGATGGATGAATAATCGTCGGCCTGGGCATCGGCCATTATTGGATAACCCTGGCAAAACTGTGAAGTAGCCGGCAAACCCACTGTGGGATTGGGCGGGATGGTGACAAAAAGCGTGTCGGTGTGCGAGAGAATACAATTTTCGAGTGGCATAGCAGTAACGGTGAGTGTTGCCAAATGACTTTGGATATCGGTGGTGCCGGGATAATATTTGGCATTGGCAATGGTTGGGTTGTTGAAAGTGCCATCACCCAGGGTTTGCCACATCAACGTACTGCTGTTTTCGGTGGTAGCCGCAAGCTGTGCCGTGCATCCGGGGCAGATGGTAAGGTCGCCGCCCGCCCAGGCTATCGGGTTTTCATTAACAACTACCTGCAACGAATGCGAGCTGGTGAGCAATCCATCCGACACCTCCAGAAAATAGGTAGTGGTAACCGGCGGTGTATGCGTAAAACTTATTTCGTTGCTGAATACTCCGGCAGGCACCGACCACCAATTGTAGGTATAAATACCGGTGGTGCCTGCAAAAATATTTGCGCTAAGCGCCACATCGTTGCCGGTGCAGATAACCTGCGGAGTAGCCGTGATGTAGGCATCAAAATCAACATAACATTCAAGATTGGTAATGCCCGAAAGGCAAAATGGATACCATTTGGTGGTACAGGGCATTTCGCTGTCCCAGCTCAACACATCAACATCGTAAGCTTTTTGCGTGGACCACAGAAAAACCTTTATTCGCATTTCCTCCGCATAGGCAAACCCATCTTTTTCGGGAGTATCCTGGTCGTCGCCAAAAACGGTGAATATGATGTTTTCGTCACCCAGCCAGAAATCGGCGCCGGCACACACTTCTTCACCCGCTTCGTTGAGATAAAATGTGCCGATAAAGTCGCCTGGTAGCAACGGAATGCCATTTACACGCGGGTTGGCATCGAGATATACAATCATCCCATGAATGTTGGAAGAGCCATTGTAAATTTCCCAACCCGGTGGAAATCCCTGTGCCTGAAGTTGCAATGGAAATAAGAACGATGACATTAATAAAAAGCTAAGCAGCGTAAAAGTGGTTCGAGTCTTCATAGTAGGTATCCGTTAGTTCATAAGCAAAAATAACCTACTGGTACAAAAAATTGGATTTATTTTACTTTTCTCGATTTGGGAAGGAGGTTTTATAAACGTTGGGAACGCCAACAATTAACGGAAAGGATAGATTATAAGCAATTAGATTAAAAATGTTTGAATTACCTATCGGCCACATTCAACAAAAAAGAATCTTCTCGTCGGAAATTGGCCTTAAGTTTCAAAATGGGACAAATAGTGTATAAATGGCTGCATCGAAATTACAAACCATTAAAAGCCGGCGTTTTGTTCTGATTCCCGAATTGAGAATAACGTATTGTAGATGATGGTGCCAACAACAGATCAATACATATTTTTACGGGCATAACGGAAAATCAAATGTTGCCGCAGCATTCATCTTAACGAAATATGCTTTGCCTGGTTCTAATTGCGTGAGCGAGTTGATGTTTTGTAAAGGCGAAAACCGTTGCTCACCATCCAGCGTTGCTATGATTACAAGGTTATTGCCCAGCACATCAGCGATAGCTTGCGCAGAAACAGGGCAAGGTGCAGGCACCGGCATAAAATTCCAGCCGGTGTGCAATGTGTAATTGGTGGTGCTAAGATTATTACCGCTGAGCGTGAACGAGGTGTCAGCGCTCATTAGTAGCTCATATCCGCTGCTGCCGTCATAATCTCCAATGGTGTTGATGCCATACTGCGGCCAGTAAACCTTACCCAGAACTTTAGCAAACAAAAGTTTATCCTGCAGTGGGGCTATGATTTCTTCAAAAGTTTTAGCTCCCGTATTTATAAAGGTTGACATAGCATTGTTGCCGGCTGTAAGGAGGATGGTCTGGTTACCACCCGCAAAAGTCAGGAGCACGGTATCCGATGCAGCAATCTGGCAACCACTCATGGGGCTTGCAGCCAATACCAGCGAAACGTGGCCTGCGAGTGCATCCTGCGAACCAGGCAAATAATCGGGGCGCATGATGTGTGTATAATTAAATGTACCATCGCCGGTGGTGTGCCAAAGCAAAGCTGAGTGGAAGGATGCGGCAGCATCGGGCGTATAAATCTCACCTGTGGATACTGTGGCGTCCGTTCCTGCAAAAGCTACCGGCGGGGTCTGGAAGCACAAGGTCACGAAATCGGTAGAAGCAACGGTGCAGGGTTGGATGGATTGCGCTGTAACGCGCAGAATGATGCATCCTTTGGGATAATCGACAGCAGGATCAGGATAATAAACCGGGCGGAGCAGCGATGGATCATCAAAGGTGCCGCCACCATTTACTGTTGACCATTGCAGCGAGCTATAATCCGTAGCCGTAGTAAGTGCCAAATTGAAGTTTTCACCGTAACATATCCGGGCATTATTTTGTCCAATTTCGATCTGTGCCGGTGGCAACAAAACCAATTGCAACGTATCAGCATCCGGGATGGTGCATGGCAGCGTGGGGTTGGTCAGCAGGCGGATTTTGCATCCACCGGCTGCTATATCAGCAGTACCCGGATAATAGGTAGCCGCCAATTGGTTGGTATTGCTGAAAGTGCCATCGCCGGTGGTACTCCACATGAGTGAAGAAGCGTAAGTGGTGGTAGCCAGCAATGATACCGGGTTTCCGGCACACTGGGTAATATCGGCGCCGGCATTGGCAATAGGTTGGTACCGGATAATGATTGCTACATTTTTGGTAACCGGCCAATTGTTACACGCGCCGCTGCCGTATGCCGCTACGGTAAGGGTGGTTTCGCCGGCAGTTACATCGGCGGTGCCGGGGTAGTATTTTGTGCTGAGCAAAGCAGCGTTTTCAAAAGTGCCATCACCCTGGGTGCTCCACAGCACATGATCGTAATTGGTGGCGGCGCTGTTGACGGTGATGGGAGCAAATTCGCATCCACTGCGCGAGGGTGGTGCATTGACAACCGGCGGGTTTTGAATGGTGCCGTGGATCATGGTGCAGGCAACGATATTACAAGCCGAAACCGGCTGTGCGCAGGCTGTTAATGTAAAAGCTTTCAGCAGTAAGTCGTTGCTGCCCGGAAAATATTGTACCGTATCGCCCTGAGCATTGTCAAACGTGCCATCGCCGGAGGTAGTCCAAAGGATAGTGGTATAATTTTCGGCTACAGCCGAAACAATAAATGTCTGGTTTTTACAAAACACCCTGTTGGAGGGTGCGCTTATGGTGGGCAATCGATTAATGGTGGCTGTAAAGCTGTGGGTGCTTGGTGGAATGCACGGTGCGAGGGGCTGAGCCGTAAATGTGAGAATGGCTTGCCCGGTAGCAATGTCGGTGGAGCCGGGGTAATAATTTGATGATAGGGTGTTGGGTGTGTTAAAAGTGCCGTCGCCGGAAGTGCTCCATAACGTAGCCGAAGCATTTTGGGCGGAACCTGACAACTGCGCCCACTGGTTCTGGCACATGGTAAGATCGTTGCCAGCCCATACCACCGGATTTTCATTTACTATCACCGGCAGAGTATGTTCGGAAAGCTGCTGTCCGTCCCATACCGACAGATGATATTTTATATCAGCCACCGGAGCAACTATCGGATTGGGCAACGTAGAGTTGAAGCCAATCGGATCGCTTGTCCAGGTGTAGGAATAATTGCCACTGCCATTTACAAAAATGTTGGCCTGCAATTGCGAAGTATCGCCCAGGCACAGAGGATTGGGAGTTGCGCTGGCGAAGGCATCAAAGCCAACATAACACTCCAGGTCGATGATACCGGAGAGGGAAAAAGGATACCATCGGTAGGTGCTCGAAAAATAGGGATCCCACGCCAGGTAATCCACATCATATTCTTTTTGGTTGGCTTGGTAAAAAACTTTGAAGTACATGGTTTCGCCTGGTGCGAAGCCATCTTTTTCGGGGGTATCGGGGTCGTTGCCAAAAACCGTAAAGATGATGTTTTCGTCGCCGAGCCAATAATCGGCTCCGGCACAACGAAGTTGCTGATTGTTGTCGGTGTAAAAGGCGCCAATGTAGTCGCCGGGCTGCAACGGGATGTCGTTGATGCGCGGGATGGCTTCCAAAAACACGATGACGCCGTGGATGTCGGACGATGCGGAGCTGTATTCCCAGCCGGGAGGAAATCCGCCAATATTGCGCAAAGCAGCAGAGGTGTCATTGGCAAACCTTGCACTGCATGGCAACGACAAAACGATCAACGTAAGAAGTATCAACAGGTATTTGGCGTAAGCCAGGCAATGATTTAAACAAGTATAAATTTGATCTTTCATATTGTGGTAGTAATAATATCGATTCATTTTAAAAATCCAAAAATCCAATTTCTAATCTCTCCCCTCTAATCTCTCCCCTCTAATCTCTCTCCTCTAACCTCTCCCCTCTAAACCTCTCCTCTCTAACCTCTATCCTCTTCCCTCTCCACCGGTATTGGTAAATAATAAACATCAGTCCGGCTGAGGCCGCCAGGCTTAGCATGAGCAGCGGCAGATTTTCGATGGTACCAAAATCCTCAGCAGGGGTGGCGATGGCTCCCCGATTATAAAAATAATATACCAACACTGCCGAAGCATTGTTGATGAAATGTGCCAGAATGGGCAGCCACAGCGACCCGGACCACACCAGCATATAGCCGAAAAGTATTCCCAGCAGCAGGCGTGGCAGGAAACCGAAAAATTGCAAATGAAACATGCTGAAAAGCACACTGGTGATCAAAACACCCCAATGTACGCTATCAAACCAACGGGTAAAAATCTTTTGCAAAACACCTCTGAAAAGTAGCTCTTCGCCAATGGCCGCCATGAGCGCTACGATAAAAAGATTAACCGCGAGGCCGCCCGGCGTAGTGGTGGCCAGAAAGGCTTCGGTGAGCCGCGCGGCTTCTTCTTCGCTGGTGCGCATCCACGATTCGATGCTTTGCAGCCATTGCGGTAAGCTCAGGGCAGCATTTATTTCCATGAGCCAGTTGATGCCCGGCAGTATGGCAAAGACAAGAAAAAATACAGCCACCATCTGACGCCCGTCGGGCCAGGAACTCAGTTGGAGGTACTGCCATAAACGGCCCGACATGAGCGCGGCAAAGACTATAGCTGGAATGATAAAAATGCCTGCCTGGCTCACCACCTGCAGATATTTGAGCAAAGCAATGTCGTGCGGTGAGCTCATGGTGGCGGCTTGGGATATCAGCACCAATATGTCGCGGCCAAAAATGGGAATAGCCAGCAGAATGCCCACGAAAATGGTAAGGAACGCGGAGGCAATGATAAGCACCACCAGCATCATCAATTGACCAAAAGGCGACTGCCGCTGCAAATAATCTAACGAAATGTCCATCAATACGCTTGCTGAATAAAATATATGCTGCAAAAGTAAAGATTTATGTGAGGAGAGATCGGTGGGCGAAAATCAGCCAGCGCACTTTTTATGTCGATGACGGTCGAAGGTCTTTTGCCACGCACGTTCGTATTTCGGTTTTAACATCGCAGATTAGCAGCTAATAAACATAGCGCAGCCCGGCAATAAAATCCACACGCCCCAGCCCTTCGTATTCGCCATCGGGCAGTTGGATGGTTTCGGTATGCCCGTTTATGGTTTCTTCATATTGTGAAAGCGCACCCGCCGTAAGCGAAAGCTGCAAGCCCAGCATGAGATTTTTGGTAAGTTGAATATCGTAAATTACGTCGTAGCTAAAGGCGGCGGTTTGGCCGGTGATAGTTATCGCTTCATTATTAAAGGTGCCTGCATCTTTGTAGGATGTATAGCCCAACGCTAAATTGACTACCAGGGAATTTTTTTGCCGCTTGCCATAAAGCCGGGCAGTCAAAAAAGGACCAACATAATGTATGCGTATTTCGTCACTCATTCGCTGGTAGGAGGAAACTATTTCGGCCTTGGAGTAATGCTGATTGTATTTAACCCCCATGCCCACCTTTTCTGAAAAGAAATAAGAAACATCTGCCGTGTAACATAATCCCGATTTGAGGTCGCGCATGTATTCTTTTAGTTGGGAGGGTATGCCTTCGGCGATGGGTGCAGTGCGTTGGCTCCAGCCTATACCTGCTCCTACCCGCCAACGCGGCAATAACATGCCGGGCGTCACAAGTGTAACACCCGCAACAGATTGATTGTAATAATTGTAATAATACGCTGCTACATTGTTCATCAGAATGGTAGCGGGCGGTGGCTCCTGACCCGGGAGCAGATAATAGATTCTTTCATTCTCCATTTTTACAATCTGGCAACTGATCGAATCGCCCTGGTTGGTCACGAGTAAATCCTGACCCTTTGCCTGAAGTCCGGCAACCAGAAACAAAGCTATCGCCGGTAAAAGTTTTAATACATTCAAATTCATTGGTTTTGGTTTTTTTTAAGTGGTTAATAATGGAATCATTTCAAAGTTTTAAGTGCATTGTTTTTGTTTTATGCGCCAAAGATATTATGAAAATGTTTTCGGAACAGCCGTTGTGTTAATTTTTTTTAAGGAATTTTCGATTATCAAATTATCACTGCTGTGCTGATCAGGATTTCATGCAATAATCAGGTGCGATGCGGTGAAGCAAAAAGTTATTTTTGCAAATTCCTGCAGGCATCCCAGGTCACGGCAGGGTGGATATTTTAAAAAACGACATTGATGGAGATTTTATCAGCAAAGCAGTCATTGCAAAAAAAACTACCTAACGAGGTATGGTTTTATCTTTTGCTTTTCGCGTTTTTGTGGAGCTACTTGTGGCTGCGCGCCATTTACACCCAATTTACCCACGACGAAACGGCAACTTTTTACCGGTTTGTACAGCCCGGACTTTTTATGCCCTATGCCCATGAACTTTCGGCCAACAATCATATTCTCAATTCAATCATCAGCTATTTTTTCTATTCGATATTTGGCATTTCACCGCTGGTCATGCGTTTGGCCAACCTGCTGGCTTTCCCGTTTTATTTCTTTTTTGTTGTAAAATTTGCCGGATTGCTGCACCCATCCTGGCTTCGGATAACCGGCGTGGTGGTGCTTACCTGTCTGCATAATTTCCTTGAATTTTTCGCACTGTCGCGCGGGTACGGTTTATCCATGGGTTTGTTGCTGCCGGCATTGTGGTATCTCACGCGCGCGCTGGAGCACGCCAAGGCTGCCGATTATCTGCGCACCTTGCTGTTGCTGGCGCTTGCCGTGGCGGCCAATCTCACCTTGCTCAACACGTCGCTCATCATCATTGGTTTGCTGGCTTTGCGGCTGGTCACTTTGCCCAAGCTATCGGTGTTGCGCACCTGGCGGCAGTGGCTGCTGATAATTTTTGCGGGAATAGGTCCGGCAGTCTATTTTGCCGCTTTCCTTTTCAGGCTGAAAGAAATGGGAGAATTGTATTACGGCCTCACCACCGGCATCTGGCAGGTTACCGTTCGCACCATCCTCTACACCATGCTCGATCCCGATTGGCGATTGCTTGAAATCATTTTCGCCTTTTATCTAATTTTTGTCCTGGTTGCGGGTATTTGGCTGGTTTGGAAGCAAACCTCCTGGCAAAGAATTTTTGACAAGAGATTGTTGTTTTTCTATTTGTTTTTTGGAAATATCCTGGCAATAATGCTGCTGCGGCTGATCTTCAACGTCAACTATCCTGAAGATCGCACAGGATTGTATTTTGTGCTTTATTTTTTGGCGAGCCTGCTTTTCCTGATGGATGAATTGATACAAAGGATTCCTCGGCGGGCGTTGCTGTTGGTGATGGTCCCCTTGCTTTACATTCCGGTACATTTTATTTTTACGATGAATCTGTCGCACAATTCGTTCGAGAACCATAAAATCCCTGAACGATTCTATCACGAAATTTATGAAAGCAGCCTTCCGGGAGCGGCACCGCCAACTGTTGGCGGCTACAAAGCGCGGGAGTTGCGATGGGCTTTTTTGAATTTCGAACATGGTGGTAAGCTGGGTAAGCTGCACGGTTCGCTTTTTCCCGACACATTGAGCGATTTTCAGATTGTAGATACCAATTATAAGATGAACCATTCCGGGATTTACGACACCGTGGATTATTGGCCGCAAAGCCGGTTTTACTTGCTGAAGCGCAAAGTGCCGGCGCCGCGTGGTTTGATTTTACAAAAAGATTCGATTGCAACCAACGGAATGATCAATGATTTGTATTTTAATTTGCTCACCAGCGAAGTGGATTCTCTGGCAGGCAATACGCTGGAGCTGGTTTACGATCTACAAATCGACGCTCCTGCCTCACCCTTCAAAAGCTGGATAGTGGCTTCGGTGAATAATGCCGCTGGTGAAAATGTCCGTTACGAATATTTTGCCCTCGATTGGATGCGCCCCTCATATTCAGGAACCGACGGCCACCTCCTGAGCAATATCATTGTTCCGCTGCCCGACGACGCGCAGCGCATGGTATTTTATGTCTGGAATACTCTGGAAGCTCCGTTCAGCATAAGCCAGGGCAAGGTGAAAATGCTGAAATACCAGTAGCAGATTCCAAATTCTAAATTCCAAATCCCAAATAAATTCTAAATTCCAAATCCCAAATCCCAAATTCCAAATTCCAAATTCCAAATCCCAAATCCCAAATCCCAAATCCCAAATCCCAAATCCCAAATCCCAAATCCCAAATCCCAAATCCCAAATCCCAAATAAATTCCAAGTTCCACATCCTCACATCAGCACATCAGCACATCCTCACATCAGCAAATCCTCACATCCTCACATCAGCACATCCTCACATCCCCAGCTCCGTGTATTTGAGCGCCAGATTCCGCGATTGTTCTACCGGATATTTTACGGCATTTTTAGCAATTTTGTCCCGCATGATGGTGGCAATATCAAAATGGTATTTCTCGGCAAGCATAAGTGCATAAGCCAGCACATCGGCCAGTTCTTCGGCTACGCGTGTGGTATCGATTTGTGCAAGCTGCTCCTGTGTTTTCCACAAAAAAAGTTCGTTGAGTTCGGCAGCTTCAATCGAGAGCGCCAGTGCCAGGTCTTTCGGGTTGTGAAACTGCTGCCAGTTGCGTGCATCGCGAAAGGCTATCAATAGTCGGGTAATTTCTTCAATGGTATCCATTTGTATTTTCATTTTGGAAGTGCGAAAATAAGAGATTTTTGCGGGCAGATATTAACCAAAAGTAAAGTTTGATACTCCCGATTTAAAACCAAAATAAAGCAGTTGTTAACTATTGGTTAAAAATTAACATTTGCGTGCCGAGAAAAAAAATCGCATCCATTTTTTAAAAATCACAAATCCAGAGCTATAGGGCTTTTGCATGTTAAAGTATCCCAAATAATAATGATTCTAAATTGCAATGATGTAGTTTTGAAGGCTAAGTCATTAAGTATAAAACGAAAAAAATTTATTATTTACCTAAATCTTTTAAATCTTATGAAAAAGCAATTTTTACTTTCATTATCATTACTCATGATGATCTTTGGAGCTGCCATAGCACAGGATCAAATTCCCGGCACTGTTCCGCAAAACGCAGACGTGCAAACTATGGATGCTCCCGATGCCAACGGCCTCACGCCGCTTTATAGCGTTACCGGGCAGTATTTTCTATCGGCCGATGGCGCTGGTGCCAATGCTAATTATACAGTAGATGTAAACAAACCCAGTGCTCTGGCTACTGTTCACAAAGCTTACCTGATGGGAGCTCCTATCTGGGGAACGAGTTTGATTGCTGACGGCTGTATTACCCTGAATGGCTCATCTATAAACTGGGATGGGTCGATAGCCAATGCATTAAACGGTACTAATTATTATGCCGATGTAACATCCCTGATAGCCGATGCACTCAACCCTGCTGCACCTGGTATTACGAGTCTCCCGGTTACTGAATGCAACACCATTAATATTGATGGAGTAGCCCTATTGGTAATATTTGCTGATCCCACAGCCACCGAAGAAACCATTGTTATTATGTTTGGCGCTCAAGCTTTCAATGGCGATACTTTCTCGATTGCGCTGGGCGAATCCATCAATCCTGACGATCCCGGTGCCATCCTCAACATGGGATTAGGGATTTCTTATTCATACCAAATAGACGGCGTACAGCAATACTCCATTATCGACATCAATGGTGAACGCCTTACTACCTCGGCAGGTGGCGAAGACGACGGTTCCAGTGTTAATGGCGCTCTTATGACTGTTGGCGGCCTCGGCGATCTTAACGACAACCCTGCCAATCCATTTGGTACACCCACCGGTCCGCGCAGCGATGACGAGCTTTATAGCCTGCTGCCATTTATCGACATCAATACCACCACCATCACTGCCTTCACCTCCAATCCTTCGAACGATGATAACATCTTCCTGGCTTACTTCGAAATCTCCGGTGCTGCTATTATTGGCGAGGGTATTCTGCTGAGCCAGGATAATGGCAACCCTGATGTAGGCACCGACCACACCATAAAAGCACTGATACAAGATAATGAAGGAAACCCGGTAGTTGGTAAAACGGTGGACTTTGAAGTAGTGTCAGGCCCCAACAGCGGCTTGTCATTTTCAGGCGCCACCAACGGTGCCGGTGAAGCATTTTTTGTGTACAACAGCGCTGTGGCCGGAGTGGATATCGTAGTGGCTTGTTTCGAAAACAGCCAGATGGTTACCCAATGTTCCAATGCCCTTAGTGTAAACTGGACGCTATCAGAAGGCGAATCTATTGTGCTCTCGCAAGCTGTTAATAATCTGCCGGTTGGTACCACCCACACCGTTACGGCTACTGTGGAAGATGAAGATAACAATCCGCTCGAAGGCGTAACGGTTGACTTTGAAGTGATTGCCGGCCCCAACGCAGGCAATACTTTCTCCGCACTTACCGACGTCAGTGGCCAGGCCCAATACTCGTATGTTGGTAATGTGGCCGGTATAGATCAGATTCAGGCTTGCTTCCTCAATAGCCTTACGCTAATACAGTGTTCCAACGTACTCAACTTCCAATGGACAGGTCAGTTGGCAGGTTATCAGGTATGTATTCCGCAGGGATGGAGCATCATATCTTCACCTTATGAGCCTTTCGATGCTGATCTGGATGCAATATTCGGTCAGTTGGCTGATGACGATAAATTGGTAATGCTGCTCAACAGAGGCGGATTCTATTGGCCAGCACAAAATGTAAACTTGCTGGGTGATTGGAATACCAACCAGGCATACAAAGTAAAAATGAACGAAGAAGGGTGTGCTCTTTTCAGCGAAGTACCCCTCACCGACTTGTCAGTGACCCTGGCCAATGGAATTGATTATTTGCCCGTGCTTGTTGATGACAATGTGGATGCTGCCGGTTTCTTTGCTCAATTAGCTGGCAATCTGGTGTATGCTTTTGATATTTACAACGGACTCGTATTCTGGCCTGCAGGTGGTATTTTTACACTCAATACCCTGGTTCCCGGCGATGGCTACCTGGTAAACTTATCATCAGCAGCAGTGGCATTCTATGATGCTCCCGAAGCAATGGTAACCAACCGCAATAATCCTGTGTCGGTAATCACCGATGCACCCTGGACGGTAACCCGCACCGGGTCAGCACATCTTATCTCCATTGCTGCCGCAGCTTTGCAAAATTTTGAAGCTGGCGATATCATCGCTGCTTTCAACAGTCAGCAGCAGTGTGTAGGTATGACGCAGTATTTGGGTGCTAACGAAAATCTGCTCCTCACTGCCTATGGCGACGATATGACTACCGAAGCCATCGATGGCCTCACAGACGGCGAAAATATCAGCTTTAAAGTGTTTGACCAGTCTGCAGGAACTATCACCGAGCTATCCGCAACTTACAACCAGCAGATGCCCAACAGCGGCAACTATGTCGAATTTGGAGCTTCGGGAATCCAGGCTTTCAAAGGCGCTGCCACAGCTATTGGCGACGTGGACGCTGCACAGATTCAGGTGTATCCTAACCCGGCAACCGATGTGATCAATGTAACGGGCTTTGCTGCCGAAACACAAATCACCCTTACCAATACACAAGGCCAGGAAGTGCTTACCCGCAATGCCGCAGCCGGTGCCACGGTACAGATCAATCTTAGCAATCTGGCAGGCGGAGTTTATCTGCTTCAGACCAGTTCTGCTAATCAATCATCCGTACAGAAAATTTTTGTAAAATAATTTCATAATCATTCTTTCCTTAAAAACAAAAGCACCTCCATTTGGGGGTGCTTTTTTATTATTAAAACCTTGTATTATCAAAGCCGGGTGATGGATGCAAAAGTGCGCCGAATGCCTTTTTGGTAAGTCACTGCCGGGTAGCCAAAAATAACCAACAAGCCTTCACGGCTTGGAAATTTTATCTGATACTTCTCCCGTAAACGGCGTGCTTTACGGCCATTTTGTATCAGCGGATGGATGCCGCCCAACATGCAGGTTCCTAAACCCAGGGCTTCGGCAGCCAGCATGGAATAGGTGGCAGCTACCAGCGGATCAGCGGGGTCGGCGAAAGGCGAGCCGTAGAAGTACATCGCCAGGGGCGCGTCGTAGTTGATTACATTTACACCACGCTTCATGTAGCCGATATAAGTATCAAAGAGTGGGCGCACAAAGTTGCGGAACATGGCATCGTTGTTTTTGCCCCACAACGGTCGCATGATTGCCAGAAACCAGCTCGATACAAACCACCGCATGTTTTGCAGATAGGTGGCGTAGTCGCCGGCAAAAGCGCGGTTTTTCTCCCGGCTGTCGAGCACGAGCACATTTACATCGGACGGGGGCAAGCCCATGGGTGCCGTTTGAGATGCAAATAGTATTTTCTCTACAAGCTCCGGCGCTATCGGCTGGTCGGTGAACTCCCGGATACTCCGGCGGCGCTGCATGAGTGTAAATAGCTGCGCAAAGTTGGCCGCCTGGTGGCGGGGTGGTAGTTGCAGCAGGTCGTCGGGTGAGAGCAACCTGCCATGGATAGCAATGGCATCTTCGGGGCAAATGGCCATGCAGTGGCCACAGCCTATACAGCCAAAAATTGGCGTGTCGCTCACGGCGGCATGTCCGCCCCTGAGTAACAGGCTAAAATCTTTGCATACCTCTACGCATCGTCCGCAGCCGGTGCACAGCAGCTCATCAATGTGTATTTCGGCATTTTCCCGGGTTCGGGAAGTTGGAATGGCCATGGGTTAAGATATTATTCATTAAAAAAAAAGAAGGCTCTGATATGAAATTTTGTAGCCCTCTGATCGCTAACCCCGGCCTTTAGGCCGGGGTTAAAAAGGCACATATTTCAGTGGGCTTTAGCCCAAATAAACAGAAGTGTTTTGATGCGTTCATAGAAAGATACGAATGTAAAAGTATTGCGGGCTAAAGCCCGCAGGTTTCTGACCGGGCAATCTGACCCCGGACATCCAGGGTTATTGATATTGCAGATGAGTTACACACAACAAGTTATTTCGGAGTCAAAAAAAAATGCTAATGCACCATTAGTTTGCGCGTAAAAGTTTTTCCACCAACCTCGACGGAACACAGGTATAAGCCACTTTTTAAATCCTGTACATCAAGATTCACTGTATTGCTTCCACCAACAAGACGCAAGGAATGCTGCTGAACCATTTGCCCGGTAACATGGGTGATGCTGATATTGGCAACTGCCGGCTCTCGCATCGTAACGCTGAAGGTGGCCGCGACTCTGGCGGGATTTGGAACAATGGCAGAAACGTCTGCTAACAGGTTTTCGTTCTCGCCAATTCCGGGTGGCGGAGGGCCTAATAGAAATTGCTGTTTATAGAAAAATGCGTTTTGGATGTATTTATACTGAACTTCTGCATTGGGATCATGGTATTCGAATGATTGATAAACCATCGGAAGGATGTAAGTGGGATAGGATTGCTGATCATCAAAAATCACTTCGTTGGCCAAAGCAAACAATTGTGCATCGAAAGTAGCCTCCGAAAGAAAGGTCATGTTTTGGGGTTCGTCGAGCAGCGTTCCGATATTGTAAGTAAGACGGTGCGACTCGGTGCAATAGCCACGTGCCCAGATATCGGGGTTGTCGTTTGCGCTCGATACCATGGTGTCGGTATCCAGCCAGGCGATAAATAGCTTTTTGCCCTCATGATCGCGGGCTATCTGTATGCGGTTGTCTTCGTAAATGTCCTCATTAGTGCCATCATAAAAGCCACGGAACGACTGCAGCCGCCCAAGCGCATACCCCTGCCAACTGCCTGCAATACCTTTCTCGGTAGAGCTTAGAATAAAAGGAGCCATAAAAAGATACCCGGATTCCGATGACCTTTCTGTAATAATGGAGTAGGGCACCTCTGCGGTGATGCCCACCACCACAGCAATATTTGGGTTGCCCTCGCTATCCACAGTCAAATCAAAATCGTAGGCTGTGGTAAATAATATCTCATCCGGTGCGGGAACAGGGTCAAAGAGTTCTTCAAGCTCTTCGATATCCAAAAAGTTTTTGACGCCATAAATTCCGTCTTCACCGGCTAACGGCACTTCTATGGGGCCTTCCCAGCTTTGGCCATAGTTGCTGCTGCGCCAAAAGATCGGATACAGCGACTTGCCTGTCGAAATGCCGACGTTGCCGTTATCGGTAAGCACCACAATGTATCCGTATTGCCCGTCGGGCGAAAACTCAACACGGGCACAGGCCGGAAGATTGGCCTGGTAGGTGCTGCATGGCCATATCTCCTGCGATAACCAATAATCCTCCTGTGCTGCATTCCAGTGCCCGTTGCTGATGATAAGCTGCTGAAGCCAGGTGTTATTAATCATGAGATTGTTGTTGTAATCTACGGCCCAAAAATCGCCTGAGGGGGTTACCGTAAATCCGTCGGGAATATATTGGCATAGCCCGGTGGGTGGGTTTGAAGAGGTTTGATGAACTGTTGTATTGGTCAGATCGCCAATCAATGTACGGCCATAAATGTAGCCGCCCCATCCACCGGGATCGTTGGAACCATCAAGCCCCGGTGCGAAAAAAGCAATGTAAGCCTGATCGGGATCTGTGTTTCCGGGCGGGTTGTAAATTCCGTGTTGAGGATATCTGGCCGGAAAATAGGGATCAAAACCTGTGTAGAACTCGTTCATTAAAGTCCAGGTCAGGCCTTGATTTGTCGAAATATCGTAACCCAGATCGCCGGAATATCCTCCGGGATCGAGGAGTCCGCCCATGCGGTGCAAGTTGGAAACGATGCCCAAATTCTGGTTGCTGCATAGCAGCGAGCGTTGTCCTCCGCCCCAGCCATAGCTAAACACGTTGGCCGAAGTGCCAATGTTGACGATGTCGGGGATGTAGGAATTCTTCAGGATATTTGGGGTAGTGATACCTGAAGAATTGGTTGCCGAAGCCTCTTGTCCGCTACTTAAATGTTTCGCTTTGCCCACCTCATAGCTCAGGCCGGGGCGCAGCGAATGGTTTTGAGATGACAGTGCAAGTCCTAAAACCAGCACAATTGCAGAAAGAATGATCTTTTTCATGATTTTTGATTTTTTGAACAATGAATAAAGAATGTTTTAAGAAATTGGTTGTAAAGATAAAAATATTATCTCGATTCATAATCTTGCATTCATCTTCCTGATTGCCTGTGTTCAAATTTTTATACTTTTAGCTGCTCATTATTATTAATAAATGGAAGGCTATGCTTGATCAGTTGAAACTCGAAGATGTTCTTTTTCTCGACATCGAAACGGTGCCGCAATACGCTACCCACGTGGAGGTTCCGGAGGCGACGAGAACACTATGGGAGCGAAAAGCAGGATATTTAAAACGCGAGGCCGACGAAACGCCCGAAAGCCTTTATGGTCGAGCCGGTATTTATGCGGAGTTTGGAAAGATCATCTGCATTTCTACAGGCTTTATCCACGGCGATAGCTTCCGCATCAAATCCTATTTTAGCGACGACGAGCCGAAACTCCTCAAAGATTTTGGTGAGATGCTCAACCGGCATTATTGTAAGCCACATCATCTTTTGTGTGGCCACAATGCCAAAGAGTTCGATTTCCCGTATATCGCGCGGCGCATGCTTATCAACGGGTTGGAGCTGCCCAAAATCCTGAAGCTCTATGGCAAAAAACCCTGGGAGGTACAGCACCTCGACACGATGGATTTGTGGCGGTTTGGAGATTATAAAAATTATACTTCACTCAATCTGCTCACCAATATCTTTGGCATACCAAGCCCCAAAGACGATCTGGATGGCAGCATGGTGGGCGACACCTATTGGAAAGAAAGGGATTTGCCGCGCATCGTTAATTACTGTCAGAAAGATACCCTTGCGGTAGCGCAACTGCTGCTGCGGTTTATGGGTCGCCCGCTCATCACGCCCGATGACGTGGTGATATCTGAATAGAAAACCACAAATAATCGGAGTTCTAAAATCTCAAAATCAGGAATAGAAAAATGAAATCTAAATAGGGTCTGCTGAAAAACTCAGAATAATAATATTTCGGTGCTCTGCACCTTTGGTGGTTTCATGGGGGAAAGGAATTTCTACAAATATTACGCGGCTCTGCCGCTTATAGAGATGCAGCGCACCGATAATATTTGTAGTTGATGGATAGCAAGCGGCACTAAGATGCACCGCACCGCGATATTAAAATTAAATAATCTTGCTTTAGAGATTTGATGGTCAGTGTGTAATGTATTTTTCAGCAAATCCTAAATAAAACGCAACAGCAAAAGTTCAAATAGCCAAACCACCTCGTGAAATTGTGATTTGTCCGTTGGAATTTATTTGTGATTTGTTTTATTGAAGTTTGGAATTTCCCGCCCTTACTTTCCGCCAAAGGCAGCTTTCAACTCCTCCAGCCGTTGCGACACATCGTCCCAGTTGATCACTTCAAAGAATGCCTCAAGGTATTCGGCTCTTTTGTTTTGATATTTTAGATAATAGGCGTGTTCCCAAACATCTACCACCAGCAGCGGATAGGTGATCCATTGCGAATGGTTCTGGTGTTTTTCGGCTTGCAACACCACCAGCTTGTCAGTATGTGGCTGATAACCCAGGATGCCCCATCCGGAGCCTTCCACACTTTTGGATGCCGACTTATACAGGTTGGCAAATTTATCGAACGACCCAAAGTCATTGTCGATTTGCTTGTCGAGTGTTTTGCTGCGCTTGCCTTGCTTGTAGCTCATATTGTTCCAGAAAATGGTGTGCAAAAAATGTCCACTTCCGTGGAAAGCCAGCTCGCTCTCCCAGTGTTTGATAAGCGTAAAGTCGTTGTCGGCTATAGCTGATTGAATTTTTTTTGTTGCATTATTAAGTCCTTTCACATAGCCATTGTGGTGAATGTCGTGGTGCAGGCGCATGGTCTGCTCGTCGATGTGCGGCTCCAGCGCGTCGTAGGCGTAGGGCAGGGGAGGCAGCACATACTCGCCCTGGTTGTTTATCATGTCTTGTTTCAGAAAATCTTCGGGGCGTGGAGCGCCGGCGGCAAATGCCGGGGCACCAACAAATCCTGCTGCACCGAGCACGGCGCCAGTTTTAAGAAAATTGCGTTTGTTCATCTTTTTCATAATCAGCATGTTTAAGTTTGTTTTTTTTAAAACATCCTCACAGGTGTTTTGTTTAAATGCCCGCATTGCGCCAAACCGCCAATAAAGGCATCGGCGCTGCATAGAAAATTAAACCGGCAGGTTTGCGTTTGCTGATAAAACAGCCTCAGCGATGAGTTCTTATATCAGAAAATTAATTGATCAGGGCGAGCACCAGCAGCAGGATTTCAAGTTTGAGATTTCCGACAGCAAGAAAATTGCCCGCACGCTGGCAGCTTTCTCCAATACCGACGGCGGCCGCCTGCTGGTGGGTGTTAAAGATAATGGTGTAATTGCCGGCGTGCGCTCCGAAGAGGAGTTTTACATGGTAGAGGCCGCCGCACAGATGTATTGCAAGCCGGAAGTGAAATTTAAAATGAAAGAATGGACCATCGACCGGAAGACTGTTTTGGAAATCTTCATCCCTAAAAACAAAACCGATGGCCCTTTTGCAGCGCCCGATAAAGAGGGTAAGTGGAAAGTATATATTCGTGTAAACGACCAAAACCTGCTGGCCAGCACAGTGCTGATGAAAGTGTGGAAAAACGAAAAGCGCACCTCAGGCATCCTGATACGCTATACCGACAAAGAGAAGATACTGCTTGACTATCTCGACAAAAACGCCGATATCACCCTGTCGAAGTTTCGGAAAATTGCCGGTATCTCCCGCAAAGTTGCCGAAAAAGTTTTGGCTGATCTCATTATCCTGCAGATCATCGACATGACGATCACCGAAAAAACGATTTTGTACAGTCTGTCAGCGGTCTATTCCGACCCGACCTAAAGACAAAGTGTTAATGACCGGATTATTTTGAGGTTTGTTTTTTTGGCCGAAACGCTTCCATCAGCAAAATCCCATTTAGTCAGACAAAAGAACTCCCCTCTCCAATTGGCAATGGTGTAAACACAAATCTTGATTATGAATTAGTTCGCCCGTAACTATTCCCAGAAGCGGCAAGTGCACTGGCGCTCCCCTCGCCGGCAGGAGAAGGGCTGGGGATGAGGTCTTTGGTATTAAAAACCTTATTCTATTTTCTTCAACCTTAGTAGAGAATGAGGTTTAATAACGATTTCCCGACCTTATTACCTTACTGTCCGAATTTGATAAGGTAATAAGGTTGTTGCGAGATGTGGATTCTTCTACTAAGGTAAATTGATTAGAAATAAGGATTCTGTTTCTCCGCCCGAAACCACCCACAGCAGGGGCTTTTTCGATTATCGTGAGCGCTGGGGGATGAGGTCTTTTATACGTGGCACACGATAAAAGATAACGGATAAAATGTGTTTAACCGGTAGCCTAAAGGGGGTCGGGGAGTGCGCGGTGGATTTTCCTAAATTTATAAAAATCAATCACCAAAATAATTGTAAGATATTACATCAACCAATCATAAATAGCGCCTTACACGCTGACGGTAGTTTTTGTAGCTTTGTCCAAACTTCATTTCAAGAAATTTCTCCTCGTTGAGAATAATTATGTGATGAATGATAATGCCTGCAAGAGCCGCAACAGCAATGGGGAGGCACGGCTTGTAAAGTACGGCTGCTGTGGCCAAAAGATACAAAGCCAGATACATAGGGTTGCGACTCAGACTGTAAATGCCGGTAGTGAGCAGCGGGATGTCGTCGTTTTTGGGAAGCCCCATTTTGGTAAATCTACCCATCTTCCACAAAGCAAAGCCACCAAAAAGCATGGCCTCGAAGGCGACGAAAACCGCAAGCCACTCCAGCCACAATGTAGTGGCGTGAGGCGGGCGGAGCCAACCTATAGCCACAAGCGGCAGATATACGATGGGTATCATGATGAGTATTTTACCGGTAATTTGCCAAAAAGTGCTAATGGTGGAGCGGCCGTAGCCCTCGCGTCTGTGAGTGGCCACTTGCGCCAGCACCACAACGAAAACAGCGCCGAGGATGCCATAGAGCACCAGGATAATAATTGCGGAAAGCTGCATTGGTTAGTTAAAAGATTTTTTGAGTGTTTCCACCCAGCGGCTGATGCGCTCACCGGTAAGTGCCGACTGGTTTACCTCGTCGATGGCCAGGCCTACAAACTCACCATTTTTTAGCGCAAGCGAAATATCGAAATTGTAGCCCTCTATGCTGGTAAAGCCAATGATGGTAGCTTTGTTGGCCAGGCGGTGATGCAACATGCCCATGCCGTTTACAAAGCTGTCGCTCCACTCTACCTGATCACCTACGCCAAAGAGCGCTATCTTTTTTCCTGACAAATCGATTTTGTGCAATTGGCGGGCAAAAGTTTCCCAGTCTTCCTGCATCTCGCCCACGCCCCAGGTAGAGGTGCCCAGGATGAGGTTATCAAAACTTTCGAGATCGCGCATAGCAGCATTTTCGATATTGACAACCTGCGCATTTTCAGCGCCAAAAGCTGCTCCGATGCGCTCGGCAATCTTGCGGGTGTTGCCCAACGTGGAGCCATAAAAAATTCCAACTTTTTTCATACGCTTCTATTTCTTTTGAAACCAAACACTCCCCTTTGCTTTTTGTTGCTGATCCGGAAGTTTAAACCATCCAACATTTTGCAGCAGGCTGCCGGCAAATTATTTTTGTTTTAATTTTAAAAATATTGAGGCCAAAAATAAAACAATTCTGGCGCGTAAAGCCTTTTGGGAAATTAGTACACGTGCAAAACAAGAATCCACGAATTCACGCGAATTTGCCAATTCATACAAAACAAGAATCCACGAATTCACGCGAATTTAGCTAAATCAGTCAAAATAGGAATCCACGAATTCACGCGAATTTATCTAATTCACACAAAATAAGAATCCACGAATTCACGCGAAGTAAGAATCCACGAATTCACGCGAATTAAGCCAATTGACACGAAAAATAATTAGCGGTAATTCGCTGCATTAGCGGTAATTCGTGGATGGTTGGCTTTTAAAGAATCCACGAATTCACGCGAATTTTGTTAAATCACACAAAACAAGAATCCACGAATTCACGCGAATTTAGCTAAATTGCACAAATAATAATCACACTATTTTTTGATGATAGTATGTCGTGTCCGGATTGAAACTTTGTATCATCCGACAAAGAAAAACATGAAAACGCTAATAATAATTTGCGGAAATTCGCTTTATTAGCGATAATTCGCGGACAATTCGCGGACAATTCGCGGACGATGCTTTGACGATTTTTGAACTTTACCGCCACTAAAACATTTATAGTCGCAATATCCTTTTGTTTTTTTAATTTAAATTCCTGCTTTGGCGATGACACCAAAAAAATACCACGATCTGCGCAGCGAATATCTGCACCAGCAACTCGACGAGAAGTCAGTACGAGAAAATCCTTTCGAGCAATTTGCTGTGTGGATGGATCAGGCGGTGCAGGCGGAAATTTTGCATCCCACGGCCATGCTTCTTTCTACTGTCGGGAGCGATGGGCAGCCATCCTGCCGCGTGGTTTTACTCAAAGAAGTGAACGAAAAAGGATTTGTATTTTTTACGCATTATCATAGCCACAAAGGACGCCAGCTTACCGAAAACCCTAAAGTGGCACTTACCTTTTTCTGGAACGAAACCGAGCGACAAATTCGCATTGAGGGGAAAGTAGAAAAAGTGGACAAGCAAACTTCCGACGAATATTTTGCTTCACGACCCTACGAAAGCCGTCTGAGCGCTGCTGCTTCATCGCAGAGCAGCGTCATCAGCAGCCGGCAGGAGCTGGAGCAGCAGCGTGAGGCCATTCGCGCCAGGCATCCCGACGGCGCCATTCCGCGCCCGGACGATTGGGGTGGGTATGTGGTGGTTCCCGAAACTATCGAGTTTTGGCAGGGGCGCGAAAATCGGCTCCACGACCGCATCGTTTATCAGCGCGCCGTTGACAGTTGGGATATCCGGCGGCTGGCTCCGTGAGAAGGTAGAAGGTAGAGGTTAGAAGTTAGAAGGTAGAGGTTAGAAGTTAGAAGGTAGAGGTTAGAAGTTAGAAGTTAGAGGTTCAGATATCCTGACCTGTTAATTGTTTTTCAGCGAGTTGCAATTTACTAATCGTAATTCACATTGTCGCTATTACAAGTTTCTACTAAAGAAATATTTACAGATTGTATTTTGTATTTTCCAGCTTATGAGGATATTTATGAGATTTCTCACTTCGTTCGAAATGACAAGGCTGTCGTGCGAGAGAGAGGGAGGCGGGATCGGGCGCTTCGCGCCCGATCCCGCC
>SABY01000174.1 GCA_009928785.1 Clostridia bacterium
CATGGGTATTGAGCTTTTAACAGAAGAACAATACCGGACGTTGCAGCAACTTGGAAATTTCGATACAAAAACATCGAGTTGGGTAAAAACCCCTGCTGAAATAAGGGAATTGGGTGGCGCCCTGTTTTGCGACCGTCGCTACGACCATGTTTTCGTGTACCACAATGGCGCCGAATCGTATTACGCCGCGAGGGGGTTTCGGGGCATGCTGAAGGTGTAATCCGAAAAAATGACACGAATGTTACAGACTAAAAATTTCCGGTTAACCTGACATGTTTCTATCTCACCCCAGGCGACAATGAAAACGGGTGTTGAATTGACAGATTGGGTGAGGCAAACCCTTAGGACATCCACCAAAGGCGTGAGATGTTGGGCGATATCAAAGGAGAAATACTTAACTAATGTTTCAGACAGTACAAAACATACTTTTATCATGAATATTTATTTCAATAACATAAAACTACCTATTTATGAAAAATCTGACGCTTCTCATTTTTTTTATTTCACTGATTAGTTGTAATCAAACAACTACAACTTCAAGTGATACCACATCTCACGGCCGCATGGCCAACGTTGATTCGCTGACCATGGCGTTTTTGGACGGCTGGAACGCACACGATTCGGCAGCCATTATGAAAACCATTGCTGACAATGCTATTGTAATGAATGATTCGTCGATCCACACCGGAACAAACGCTATTGCCCGCAATTGGATTAGCGGCGGAGTAAAAGTGCTAAGTAACATCCAAACCACTTCATTAATAAAAGAAGTAGGTGAATCTATAGCATACGATGGCGGTACCTATACCCTCGACCTGACGCCTCCCGGTGGCCCAGTTCTTAAAGAAGAAGGTAACTATAGTCTGGTGTGGAGTAAACAACAAAGCGGCGACTGGAAATTGACGCTTATTCACATCGAAGACGTTACGCGTATGCCTGACATTAAGTAAAACCGGCAGGGTAGAGAAAACATATCAATTTATTGTAAATGCGCCTGGTCGGGTCTCTTTGCGTGAGTGTTGAGGTTCCCGAAAATTACACTTTACACTTTTTGTGTTACATAAATTATGTAATGATTATCACATAAATTATGTAACACAATTTATGTAAAATGGTATCTTTGTCAAAAAAATTCTGCTATGATTCACGACAATCCATTCAGCTTGAATTACACACCGAATCATTTTTGTGACAGAGAAACAGAAATAAATCAATTGCAGACCAATTTTTTTAATGGTCTGAACACCGTTATCCACAGCCCCCGGCGGCTGGGAAAGTCGGCGGTGATAAAGCATCTGTTTCACCAGTTCGAAAACGAAAAATTGGTGGAAACCATTTATGTGGATTTGTATGCCAGCCAAAACATGCAGGATTTGATACAGATGCTGGCCGAGAAGGTTTTGAAGAAATTCCATCAGAAGAATTTTATTGCCGGCTTGCAGCAAATCCTTAAAGGTCTTAGCCCCACGGTTTCATTCGACAGAAACGGCATTCCAAGTTTTAGCCTTCAAATTAATGCGCAGCAATATCAGACTTCGCTTGAGCAGATTTTTGGATATCTCGAACAAAAAAATAAAAAGGTGCTTGTTGCCTTTGACGAATTTCAGGAGGTGGCAACCTATCCCGACAAAGCTGAAGCCATATTAAGAACGCATATTCAAAATCTTTCCAATGTAAAATTCATTTTTTCCGGCAGTTCGGGCCATATTTTACAGGAAATGTTTCTGGGTGCTAAAAGGCCATTTTATCAGGGAGCTGAAGTAATTGTTCTTGATAAGATTGACAGGGAGTGTTACAAACAATTTATCATCAATACTTTTGAAAACAAAACGAAAAGCATCACCCCTGAGGCCGCAGATTATCTGCTTGACTTTTCTGATGTTTACACCTATTACACGCAGTTGATTTGTAACCAATGCTTTGCGCAAACAGAAACACTGCTAACGGAAGACATGGCACAGCAAATGGCAGCAAACTATCTGGAAAGCCGAAAATTTGATTATGAAAATATCAGCAACCTGATGACTGAAAATCAGAGAAAGCTCACCATTGCTTTGGCAAAGGAGGGTGCGGTATTAAAACCCAACGCCATGGAGTTTCTAAGCAAACATAAATTGCCGGGCGCCTCCTCAGTGAGTCAGGCATTAAAAGTTTTACTCGAAAAGCAAATCCTGTTTCAATCGCCTGAGGGAATCAAGGTTTACGATGTTTTCTTCAGGCGCTACCTGGAGCAGTATTTTTAATTGGGGTTCGTCGGTAGCGTTGATAAATTTCTATCAAGAATTTCCAACTTTTTTATTTCACCCCAACAGGACGACATCCAATGCAAAACGTATGGTTGTGAAACAGGATAAAAATTTTAGTTTCGCATCGGGTGATCGACCAGATAAGAACGAATTAAAGCCCCAACGGGGCGCTATGGGCAACGCCCCGGATATAAGAAATGCCCCTTACAACCAAAGCGCCAACGGGGCAAAATCAAAAGCAAAACACCCGGCGGTGAAATTTTAGAAGTTGGATTTATGATTGACGATAGCACTCAAATTGTCGAAGCGAACGACGATCAACAGACATGCCCACATAAATCTTAATCGAAAACCCCTTCAAATTTTCCTGATCATAAAGCCATCTTCCGCTACGGAACAATCGTTACTTTTGCGGCCTCAAAAATTTACCGATGGTCTTTAGCAGCAGCTTATTCATCCTCTATTTTCTGCCACTCTTTCTGGTAGTTTATTACGTGCTGCCGGTTCGGTTCAAAAACATCTTCACACTGCTGGCCAGCATTGTGTTTTATGCCTGGGGCGCCCCCGATTTTATTTTTGTGGTGCTGGGCAGCGTGTTGCTCGATTTTTATCTGGTTGATTGGATGCACAAATCCACCCTGCGCAAGGCCAGGAGGATTTTGCTGGCGCTGTCGGTGGTACTCAACATCGGCATGTTGGCCTATTTTAAATATGCCAATTTTCTTGTCGATAATTTCAATGCATTACTTTCCGCGCTGCACATGCAGCCGGTGAGTTGGGCTGCCATCGCGCTGCCCATTGGCATTTCGTTTTTTACTTTTCAAAAGCTCACCTATTCCGTGGATGTTTACCGTGGCGTGCATGCTCCTTTGCGCCGCAGTTGGGATTACGCCATGTACATCCTGATGTTCCCGCAGCTCATCGCCGGTCCTATTGTTCGTTTTCACGAAATCGCCGACCAGATCGAAGAGCGGCGTGCCTTCGAGCGTGTGGATGACCGACTGCTGGGGTTTTTTCGTTTTGTGGTGGGGCTGGCCAAGAAAGTGCTTATCGCAAATGTGCTGGGCGAACAGGTGGATGCCATCTTTGCCATGCCTGCTGCCGACATTTCCACCGCCACCGCCTGGCTTGGCGTCGTCGCGTATTCGTTTCAGATTTACTATGATTTCTCGGGCTATTCTGATATGGCCATCGGCATAGGCCGGATGATCGGGTTTAAATTCCCTGAGAACTTCAACAATCCGTACATCTCACAAAGCATCACCGAATTCTGGCGGCGGTGGCACATCACGTTGGGCCGCTGGATGCGCGACTACCTATACATTCCGCTGGGTGGCAGCCGCGTGTCGGCAGTGCGCATGTATTTCAACCTTTGGGTCGTGTTTCTCATTTCCGGCCTATGGCATGGCGCCGCCTGGAACTTTGTGGTGTGGGGTGCTTTCCATGGTTTGTTTTTGGTGGCCGACCGCATGTTTTTGTTGCGCCTGCTCCAAGCTATCGGGAAAGTGCCCGCCATCGTCATCACCTATTTTATCACCCTCATCGGCTGGGTGCTCTTCCGCGCCGCATCGCTCGATTACGCTTTCGGCTACATCGGTCGCATGTTTGCTTTCGACAGCCGGCAGTCCAACACAAATTATGACAATGAGTTCGTCGTGATGATGATTGCCGGCGCTATCTTCGCTTTCGTTGCTGCGCTCCCGCACGTCGAAAAAAATTGGATGAACCTGCTTACCGCGCAAAAGAAAAATTTGTCGCTGGTGCTGATGACCTTTGCTGCGCTACTCTTCCTGATGGTGTGCATCGCGTCCATCACCTCTTCGTCGTTCAACCCGTTTATTTATTTTAGGTTTTAATATTTAAAAATATTTTGAAATCATCATTATTAAATAACAGAAATCCTGAAACTGGCAAGTCTAAAAAGCCACTGATGAAGCAAATTCTGTTTGCAGTATTGATGGTTTTGTTAATGTTGCCGCTGCTACAACACGGCACCAAAATATTCAGATTGAAACCGCTCAACGGCGACTTTGTGTTGCAACCACGCCCTGCATTTGGCTGGAGCCAATGGATGGACGGAACTTTTCAAAGTAGGTTCGACCGGTATCTTGAAGATCACATTGGATTCCGCAATTTTTTCGTCCGTCTTAATAATCAAATCGATTTTTCGCTTTATGATAAAGCCAATGCCGAAGGAGTGGTGATTGGCAAAGACAATGTGCTTTACGAATACGATTACATCCGCGCCTATACCGGTGGCGACTTTCTGGGCGCAGCCTATCTTACCCAAAAACTCAACCGCCTGAAATTTGTCCAGGATTATTTACACCAAAATTACAACATCGATTTCATCTTCATACTCGAACCAAGCAAGGCGCGCACGCTGCCGCAATACATTCCGGAGCGTTATCTGCGGGAGGGTCGCTCCGTATCCAATTACCAGTTTATTGCTGCCACAGCCGATTCGATGGGTATTAATTTTTTGGATTTAAATAAAGTTTTTGTTGCTGCCACCGACACCGCCCGCTGGCCACTTTATCCGCCATACGGCATCCACTGGAGCGAGAGCACTATCCCATTTGTGGCCGATACATTGCTTCGGTTTCTGGAGCAAGCCCGTGGCATCCACATGCCCGAATACAACGTCACCTTTACGCGCACCGACAGCATCTCCCACAGCGACACCGACGTAGGACGCACACTGAATCTGCTCTTCGATCTGCCACATCCGCAGATGGCGTATCCGCATTTTACTTTTCATGATCAGCCCGAAAAGCAGAAGCCACGCGTGCTGGCAGTTGCCGACAGCTATTACTGGAACTTTTTTAACACCCGCATACCACAGCACCTTTTCGCCAATCAGGCTTTTTGGTATTTCAATGCCAAAGTTTATCCAGACTTTTATTTTGGTGAAAAATGGACACGCGATCTGGATATTAAAAAAGAAATACTTGCCCAGGATGTCATCCTGCTGAGCATCACCGAGCGTTTTCTGTATAAGTTCGACTGGGGCTTTGTAGATCAGCTTTACGCAATGTTTACTCCCGAATATAGCGGCGATTTCATCGAAAAGCAGGAAGATGCCATACGCACCGATGCTGCCTGGTTTGATGATTTGGTGAAAGACACACAGACGTTAAATCTGCCGTTGCACACCGTGTTGCGACAGGCTGCCGATTTTCAGGCATTGCAGGAAAACCGCGAGCTGTATCTCACCTGGAAAGGAGTAGCGTATTACCAGCACACCATCAGCAGCGACCAGGCATGGAACCAGGCGGTGATAAACAAAGCCACCGAAAATGGCGTGAGCTACCAGGAGCAGTTGCATGACGATGCACTTTGGACTTTCCGAAATGAACACCCTGCTATTTATGCCAAATATCTGTCCATCCATAATAATATGGAGCAGATAAAAGCCGACAGCGCCTGGCTGCAAAAGGTTGTCGAAAAAGCCAATTATTACCGCATGACACCAGAGCGGATGATTGCCATTGATGCGGAATATCTTTACAATCAAAACCAGCAAGACCCGTTGCAGGAGCTAATCAGCTACTACGAAAATCTTATCCGCACCACCCCCGACTGGCTCGAAGCGGTAACCGGAAAAGCTGCCGAACAAAATCGCCCGCTCGACGAGATGATCAGCATGGATGCGAAATACATGGCAGAGCAGGAAATGAAGTAGGCTTGATATGTTGTTCGTTGTTCGTTTCCCGAATCGCTGCGCTCTCGGGATTTCCCCGATGGGTCGGGGCAGGCAGCTACGCTTAAGTTTGTTGTTTGTTATTCGTTAATTGTTATTTGTTAATTGTTAATCGGCATTCCAGATTGATGCTGATGATGACGTGCCGTTGAGGCGTGAATTCAAAATTCAGTATTTGATATTCAAAATT
>SABY01000175.1 GCA_009928785.1 Clostridia bacterium
GGGCAAATTACATCCGAGCGCAGCGAGGATAAATTACGCCCGAAGGGCAAATTACATCCGAGCGCAGCGAGGATAAATTACGCCCGAAGGGCAAATTACCACCTTGTAGGGGCAGTGTAGAGGCTGTTTTTTTGGGTGGTACTCCTTTATCCTGTTTATTCGCAGCTCAATTTTTCAATTCATTTTTTGATAACTAATTTTATAACGGTAATGAAAAAATCAAACTACACCAAACTAAAGATGCTGGGGATAATCGCAATACTGGCGATAAGCGGCAGCCTCCTTGCGCAAGATGGAAATACAGTTACAGGCAAGGTATTCCCTGCCGGAATGGAAACACCCATGAAAAATGTGCAGGTATTCATTCAGGGCAATCAGCTCTCGACTACTACAACCGATGCCAACGGGTCTTTCACTATTAAGACCCCCGACTTTCCGTCAACCCTTGTCTTCGTAATGGCTAATTATAAGGAAGAAGTGGTAGAAGTGAAAAAAGCCGGCGACATCTCTGTGTATCTTACCGCCATGGATGCCGTAACTAACGACTATGGACAGGAAGTAGGGATGCGTGTTACGCTCAATCCCGAATCGCGCGATGGCATCCTCATGTTTTCATCCACCGACCAACGCTTTAAATACTGGTTCGACAACCGCGTGTATATCGACGGCGCAGCCTACTTTGGCGACAACACCTACCAGGGCGTAACGCACGAAATTGGAAACGGCGTCAACATTCGCCGCATGCGCTTTGCCATGAAAGCAATACTCTGGGGACATTGGGGTGGCGAGATCGACTTCGACTTTGGCAACAACGTGGTGGATATCAAAGATGCCTACCTGCGCTACATTGGCGATAATTGGCAGGTGAAAGCCGGTAATTTCCGCGAGCCTATGTCGCTCGAAACGGTAACCACCTCACGCTATCTCACCTTCCTCGAAAGACCCTATTCGGTAGAACAGGCGCCCTCCCGCAACTTAGGCATCGCTTACAAAACCTTTAGGAACAGGCTGTTTTTTGAAGGTGGGTTATTTACCAGCGCTGTGGTAAACGAGTTGATGCGCGACCAAAACAAAAGCAAAGGTACCGATGCCGGATGGTCGGTAACAGGTCGCTTTGCCTATGCTCCCATCAAAAAAGATAAAGAAATACTGCACCTCGGCGTTTCGGGTTCGTACCGTACACCCAAGCTACAGGAAATTGGCGACCCTGTCAACAGCTTCAGATATGGCGAAAATGCAGAAACCGAAATCAACCGCAAAAAATACATCGACACCGACTGGGTGCCATATTGCGACAGCAAAACAATTCTGGGTCTTGAAGCAGCTTATGCCTGGAAAAATTTCCGTGTACAGGGCGAATACATACGCAGCGACATCAAGCGCGATGCCGACAAAGTACCAGCCGGCGAAGACAAATATGCCCTGGAAGGTTTTTATGTGATGGGTTCGTGGCTCATCAACAATGGCGACTATTATTACAATATGTCCGATGCCGAATTTTCACAAGTCGATTTTCACGAGATCAACAAAGGAGCCTTTGAAGTGGCGCTGCGCTATTCGTTTATGGATGCCAACAGTTTTAAAGACGGCGACCTGATTCCTTACATCCCCGGTGGTGCCGGCGAAACCTACACCATTGGCCTCAATTATCATGTAAATTACAACGTGAAATTCATGCTCAACTACGCTTACGTGAATCATGACCGATGGGCCAACGGAAAAGGATCGTACACCACCGACGAGGCCAGTCCATTGCCTAATGGCGAAGCAGGAATCGATTTCAGCACACTGCAGGCACGCATCTTAATCGCCTTCTAAAAACTTTTTATCATCAACATTTTAATAAAATAGAATTATGAAAAAATATTTTTTAATCAGCATAGTATTGGCCTTGTTTATAACGGCTTGTGTAAAAGATGAACAACCCACTCCTACTCCTCCGCCACCTGTCGATTACAGCAAAATCACCATCAACGAACTCATTACCAAAGACACCACCAGCCCCTATTATGTAGATGGCCTGGGCGAAGGTGCCGACTGGATCGAGCTTTACAATAGCGGCACAATCGCTATGAACCTTGCAGGAATGTTCGTTACCGACCTGCCGGGCAGCGAAGCCGATTATATAGAAATTCCTGCTACCAACCAGGCCGCCACCACCATTCCTCCCAAAGGCTTTTTGGTATTGATTTGCGGAGCCAAAAATGCCGATGGCAGCAAGGTACCCACCAGCATTGCTGATGGAAAGATTTTTATAGAAATGGGCTTAAGCTCCTCCAGCGATAACTTTGCAGCACTCTATTCTCCCACCAAAGAGCTGGTGGATCAGTCAGCCGATTTCAACGGACTGGCCGACGACAAATCATTTGGCCGCCAGGCCGAAACCGTAGATACCTGGATAACCCTGGCCACCAAAACTCCCGGCGCGCCCAATGATGGCACACTGCCTGCTGCCGGCACCCTGGTCATCAACGAATTTATGTGTAGCAACGATACCACTTTTATACCCGACAATGTTGGCCCCGACAACTATCCGGATTGGATTGAAATTTACAATACCGGCGATACACCCATCGACATCGGCGGATGGTATCTTACCGACGATCTGACGGATCCGATTCAGTATCAAATTCCGAATAACATGCCGGAACAAACCATTATCCCCGGCCACGGCTATCTCCTGCTGAAAGCCGACGGAACAGGAATTGGCATTAATCTCGGTTTTAAACTGGGCAGTGGTGGCGATGATATTGGCCTTTCGCAGGATGGTGTTAGTTTCGTGGACGAACTTAGCTTCGGCAGTGGCACCGGAAGCAGCATAGTGGCTCCTCTTCCTGCTACGGATTTCTCCTCAGGACGTATGCCCGATGGCTCCACAACCTGGCAGGTTTTTGATCCCAACACAGCTACCGGCCCAACGCCGGGAAGTGCCAACGGCATGTAAAGATGCACAGCCTCCCCCTACCACCGGAGAGGCGCATCTTAATTAATAAAGTAAGTTTTAAACAAGAATACATGCGCATACTTCCGATCATATTTTTTGTAGTAATAGTATTCAGCTCATGCAAAACGGGCGATACGCAAAACCCGGCTACCGGATACCCACAGGGCGATCTCGAACTGATCGACAGCTTTGAAACTTTGGTGCCGGAGCCTTCGGGTTTGACTTTTGGGCCGGGCCTGAATACTTTGCTCACGGTGAGCGACAACACCAACCAGGTATATGAACTCGACCTGCAGGGTAATGTGCTCAGAGTTATCGACTACGCCGGACGCGATCTGGAGGGAGTAGCCTACAATCCGGACAAAAACCTGATTGCCGTGGTGGATGAGCGCGATCGTGAGGTAGCGCTGATAAATTACGAAACGGAACAAGTGCAGGGAGTTTATAAAATAAATATTCCGGTGGGATCAGAAAATGCAGGCCTTGAAGGCATTTCTTACAACAGCAACAACAAGCTCTATTACATCGTAAACGAAACCAACCCCGACCTGCTGGTGGTGTGGAGTCCCGAAAATGGCATCATCAGCCAGCAAAAGCTAAATTTTGCCGAAGATTATTCCGGAATTTGTGTGGATGCCGGCCAATCGCTGCTTTGGTTTGTGAGCGACCAATCGCAAAAAATCTACAAATGCGATTACAGCAGCAAAGTGTTGATGGCCTATGCTCTTGACCAAACAAAATATGAAGGAATTGTAATTAATAACGATTTGGTGTATCTGATTAATGATGCGACGGCAAGGCTTAATATTTATCGAATTAAAAACAAATAATCATGATAGCTTCAGTAATACCGAGGTATGAGTTCAGGATTTTCGGCAATGCGCTCTCGAAAATAGAAGAGAAAATTATGGCGCTGTCGCCCAGGGAAAAGACCCGCCAGATGGATTCGGTTTATTTGCTAACGCCCTTTAAGCGCAGGAACAATGTTAAAATTCGGGAAGGGATAATGGATATTAAAGTGCTGGAGCAGGAGCATGCCGGGTTGCAGCAGTGGAATCCGTTTTTGGTGGGCGAGTTTCCGCTGGAAGCTGATGTGATAAAAACAGTTGTATTTCCGGCGCTTGGTGTGGAAAGCCCCGTTTTTGAGCGAGAGAAATATACCCTCAGCCAGTTTATCGCCGAAGTGATTACCATCGACCCCGACCTGGCAGTAGCCTACGTCTGGAAGACCCGACACGCCTACACAGTAGCCGATTGTATCACCGAAGTTGCCGAGATAAAAGTAAATGGTGCTACCATCAAAACTATCTGCATCGAAAGTGAAGATGCCGGTAAAGTGCTGGAAGCAAAAAAATTGCTCGGCATTGGCAGCAATGTCGAAAACGTGAGCTATCCGCTTGCTCTGAAACGAATCATGGGACTCACAAGCCTGCCCGAAAGCTGGAATAATATTGATTTTTAAAACACAAAAACCTCCATGAGGTACAATAAATTACTACAAATTACAATAAATTTCTACAAATTCCGCCGAGCGTGAGCGAGGCTAATTCCGCCGAGCAAAGCGAGGCTAATTCCGCCCACTACGCAAATGACATTAAATTAAAACGCATAAAATCATGACAAAAGAAAAATTAAAAATTGGCGAGATTTCCAAGCCACGATTCGAGTTCCGAACCTTTGGCAGAGATTTGGAGGAAGCGGCCTATCGCATGACGCGCCTGTCAGTTCCTGTTCCTGAAAAGGTGTGGGAGCGCACCTCCGAAGAAACCTACATCGTATCCAAAACCAACAACATCAACAACACCAAAATCCGTGATGGTAAAATGGATATTAAAACTTTCGTGCAGGAAGTGGATGGGCTGGAGCAGTGGAATCCACTGATGAAAGGCGAGTTCCCCATTTCGGCAACGGTACTCCGTGAGGAAGTTTTTCCGGCTTTTCAGGTGGAGATGCCCCCACTTGATAAGGAAGAATACAGCCTGGAGGAATTTCTTGCTATTATTAAAAATCATCCTGAGTTGCTGGCCGTGACTGTGGAAAAGGAGCGCTACGGATACATGGTAAACGATACGATATGCGAGTACGGGATGGTTTGGATAAACGGGGCTTTGGTGGAAACCATCAACTCTGAATCCACCGAAGTGGAAGATATTAAAAAAACAATCGAAATGCTTGGCCTCGGCGGTATGGAGAACATAAACTACCTACAGGCTATCAAGCGCGTGACGGGAATGATTGATAAAAAACTGGTAAATTAAAAGTAAGATGGCAAAAGAAATAGAACGTAAATTTTTGGTTAAAGGCGACTTTAGCCAATTTGTAACCAAAAAAACCCGCATCACCCAGGGCTATTTGTCGTCGGTGCCGGAGCGCACGGTGCGTGTACGCGTAAAAGGCGACAATGGCTACATCACCATCAAGGGAATTGGCAGCGCATCGGGTGCCAGCCGCTACGAATGGGAAAAGCAAATAACCGTAGAAGAAGCCCGCGAACTCATGGAGCTTTGCGAACCGGGCATCATCGACAAAACACGGTACATTGTGCCTGCGTCCGGCGGATTGAAGTTTGAAGTGGACGAATTTTATGGCGAAAACGAAGGCCTCACCGTAGCCGAAATTGAGCTTCCATCGGAAGAGCATCCATTTGAAAAACCTGAATGGCTCGGCCAGGAGGTTACCGGCGATGCCCGTTACTACAACTCAATGCTGATGAAAAATCCGTATAAAAACTGGTAACCGACAAAGGCGAAGCCTGATTACTACTAATTACGCCGAAGGCTAATTACGCCGAGCGCAGCGAGGCAAATCACGCCGAGCGCAGCGAGGCAAATCACGCCGAGCGCAGCGAGGCAAATTAAATCCGAGCGCAGCGAGGATAAATTACGCCGAGCGAAGCGAGGCAAATTACGCCGAGCGCAACGAGGCAAATTACACCGAGCGCAGCGAGGCAAATTACGCCGAGCGCAACGAGGCAAATTACGCCGAGCGCAACGAGGATAAATTACGCCGAGCAAAGCGAGGCAAATTACATCCGAGCGCAGCGAGGATAAATTACGCCGAGCAAAGCGAGGCAAATTACGCGAAGCAATTTTCCGAATGATGGATAAAAACGATTCGACCCGGCAGAACGATTTCGATCCGCTGGACATGCACAACTACCGAATAGAGAAACTGCCCAAACGCTCCAA
>SABY01000176.1 GCA_009928785.1 Clostridia bacterium
TAGGTGAAACAAAACAGGCGTTTGCCACAAAACAACACGAATTATGAATCTACAATTTATTTCGGATAGTACAGGGAAACCAACAGGCGTTTTTATTCCTATCCAGGATTGGGAAAACTTAAAAGAGAAGTATGCCGGCCTGGAGCAAGAAGAAAGCAAAATGGTTACTATACCAAAATGGCAAAAAGAAGTAGTACGCCGAAGACTCAAAGATTACAGAGAAAATCCCGATAAGGTCTTGGATTGGGATGAAGTAAAAGATAGTTTTAAATTGGACTAATGGCTTACAAACTGGTAATTAAACCTGAAGTTTACACCGATATCCAGTCGGGGGTTGATTGGTACAATTCTTAGCAAGAAGGTTTAGGCAGGCGTTTCTTTGAAGCCATCGAAAAAGAATATGCTGTGTTAAAGAAAGCACCCGTTTTTCAGGTACGATACGATGATGTGCATTGCTTGCCGGTGAAGAAATTCCCGTACATGATTCATTTTATTGTGGAAGAAAACGCTAAAGTAGTGGTAGTTCTTGGCGTAATCAACACTACCTGAATCCCAAAAAATGGAAAGAACGCAGATGAAATCAAAGGTTTCAGTGCCAGGGCTATTTCTATTATTTTTGTAAATGCATACTTACTAAAACAATAGGTAAAACAAAACAGGCATTTGCCACAAAACAACCCGATTATGAAACAAGTAGTAATTGAAATACCAGACAATAAATTCAACTTTTTTATGGAACTGGTAAATAATCTTGGCTTCACGAAAGTAAAACAGATTTCAAAAGAGCAACAGCAATTTGTTGCCGATTTGCAGCATTCTTTGCAACAGGTTGAACAACACCTAAGGGGCGAAATTAAATTAAAAACCGCAGAACAGTTGTTGGATGAGCTTTAGTATTTACACCACCGATTTTTTCGACAAGGAACTGGAAAAGATTTTCAGGAAATACCCGTCTGTATAGAAGGTATCACATTATGTGACCCCACATCCTTCGATTCACTCACCCATCACCACTCCGTTAGCCATTGCAATCATCCCGTCGATGTCCTGCTGCATCATGCATTTGAAGTGGCCGCGCGGGCATTTCTCAAAACCAATTTTGGAACAGGGGCGGCATGTGAGGCCTTTCACTTCAAAAATTGAAAAATTATCCGAATGCCCGGGCATGTAGGGAACCATTCCAAACTCCGGCACGGTGTTGCCCCAGACGGAGATGATCTTTTTGTTGAAGGCTGCCGCCACGTGCATCAGTCCGGTGTCGTTGGTAATTACCAGCGACGCATGTTCGATAAGCCGCGCCGATTGGCTAAGGCTGAATTTGCCACAGGCATTAAAAATATGATGTGGATCGGCGGCAGCGATTGCGCCGCCCTGCGCGGCATCTTCGGGACCACCCAGCAAAATCACGGGTGCCTTAATTCCCCGGCATAGCGCGATGGTTTTTTCGGCAGGCAGTTGCTTGGTGTAGTGACGTCCGCCAATTACTACCGCTACATAGCTCTGCCGGTGCGATGATGGCAACGATTCCATCGGAACGGCAATTTCGGGTGGGATGAAATAATCAAGCCCGCGCCCGTCGTTGGTCACTCCGAGGTGAGCCACCGCCTCCATGTATCTGTCCACGATATGCACGCGTGGCAGCCTGTCAATTTTAAAATTTACCAATAACCATTTACGGAGGTTGAGTTTGGAAAAGGAGGTGCTTTTGACATGCAGCTTGCGTCGCACAGCCATCGAGCGCCAGTTTTTGTGCAGGTCGATGATGAGGTCGTAATTTTCTTTTTGCAATTCCGGCAGCACTTCCTGCACCGATTTGTCGATGGTAAAAACGCGGTCGATGTAAGGATTGGCTTCAACCACCTCTTTGTAAGCGCGGCGTGTAAGATAATGCACCTGGCAGGGGTCGCCTTGTTTTTTGAGGCAGCGCACAACAGGCGTGGTGAGCACGATGTCGCCGATAGAACTCAAACGGATGATCAGATACTTTTTCATGTAGTGGCTCCTGCCCGGAATTGTTATTTTGCAAAAATAGTAAACCCTCCCGAGCGAAAACATCTATTTTTGCCCGATGGCGATGATAGATACCCATACACATCTTTATCTCGAACAGTTCGACGACGACCGCCCGGCGATGGTGCAACGCGCACGCGACGCGGGCGTGAAGGCATTGCTGCTGCCCAATATCGACAGCAAAACCATCCGGCCCATGCTGGCGCTGTGCGATGCGTTTCCGCAGCATGTTTTCCCGATGATGGGGCTGCATCCCACCGATGTGAAGGAGGATTATGAGCAGGAGCTGGAAATTGTAAAACAACAGCTTGCCACAGGCCGCTACATTGCCATCGGCGAAACCGGCATCGACTTGTATTGGGACAAAACTTTTCTGCGGCAGCAACAGCTTGCGCTGGAGGCGCAGGTGCAAATGGCCAGGGATTATCGTTTGCCCATCGTGCTGCATGTGCGCGATTCGTTTGATGAAGTTTTTGAAATCATTGGTGCGGCTGCCGGCGAAAATCTCACCGGCGTGTTTCATTGTTTTACGGGCAACCGTGAGCAAGCCGAAAAAATTATTGGTTGGGGATTTAAACTCGGTATCGGCGGCGTGGTGACGTACAAAAACTCCGGACTGGCAGAAGTGCTTGCCGGCATCGACCTGCAGCATCTGCTCCTCGAAACCGACTCGCCGTTTCTTGCCCCGGTGCCCCATCGCGGCAAACGTAACGAAAGCGCTTATCTGCCATTGATAGCAGCAAAGCTGGCAGAAATTAAAAATGTTTCCATCGGGGAGGTAGCACGGGTCACCAGCCAATCGGCCAGGGAGGTTTTCAATATTAATACAGAATAACCAAGTGTAGAAGGGACGAAGAGACGAAGGGACGAAGAGGCGAAGAGGCGAAGAGGCGAAGAGGCGAAGAGGCGAAGAGACGAAGGGACGGAGAGACGGAGAGACGGAGAGGCGAAGAGGCGAAGAGGCGAAGAGGCGAAGAGGCGAAGGGACGAAGGGACGGGGAGACGAAGAGGCGAAGAGACGAAGAGGCGAAGAGGCGAAGAGACGAAGAGGCGAAGAGGAGAAGAGGCGAAGACACGGAGAAAAATGAAGAAGAAGCGTATCAAACTAATTCTTTGTGTCGTTGTGGCTTTGTGGTGAAAACAAAAAATAACCACGGAGGCACGGAGGCACGGAGGAAATCAAGGAAGAAGCCCAATACATTTATTCTCTGTGTCGTTGTGGCTTTGTGGTGAAAAAAGAATAAGGATTATAAAACAAACCAAGCTATTGATGGATAAAAAAAGCGAAACTTCATTGCTGGTGATCTACACCGGTGGCACTATCGGCATGATAAAAGATCAGGAAACCGGCGTGCTGAAGCCGTTCAACTTCAATCACCTCTACGATCATATGCCTGCGCTGCGGCTCATCAACACACGCATCGACAACTATTGCTTCGACCCGGTGATCGATTCGTCTAACATGAACCCCGGCCACTGGCAAAAGCTCGGGCAGGTGATCTACGAAAACTATGAGAGCTACGATGGTTTTGTGGTGCTGCATGGCTCTGACACGATGGCCTACACCGCTTCGGCGCTAAGCTTTATGCTCGAAAACCTCAACAAACCGGTAATCCTCACCGGGTCGCAGTTGCCACTTGGGATGATTCGCACCGACGGACGCGAGAATTTTATCACCGCCATCGAAATCGCCGCGGCCTACGAAGACGACACACCGTTGGTGCCCGAGGTGGCCATCTATTTCGAAAATCAGCTCATGCGGGGCAATCGAACCACAAAGTACAACGCCGAAAACTTCGAGGCCTTCCGCTCGCCCAATTACCCGGCGCTGGCCGAAGCGGGCGTTTACATCCGTTATCACAAAAATGATTTGCGCAAGTCTAATTTCAAAAAATTGAAGTTTCGGCCTGAAATGGATACTAATGTGGGCGTACTAAAACTCATCCCCGGGCTGTCGCAAAATTTTGTAAGGTCGGTTTTGCAAACAAAAGATTTGAAAGCGCTGGTGCTCGAAACCTATGGATCGGGCAACGCCCCCACGGATGCCTGGTTTTTGCAAATGTTGGCCGAAGCCATTGCCGGCGGCTTGTTGATACTTAATGTAACCCAATGCCTGGGTGGCGCGGTAGAGATGGAAAAATACCAAACCGGCATCGCCTTAAAAAACATTGGTGTGATCGGTGGCGCCGATATTACTACCGAAGCAGCCGTTACCAAATTGATGTTCCTGCTGGCCAATTATCGCAAAACCGACGACATCAGACAGTTGTTGCTTAGCAGTTTACATGGAGAAATTACTACCAAATGAGAATACTATTACAATATCATTTTTAAAAATGAGTTAATGAAAACCGATAGTGGCCTGATGTACGTGGGTTTTAAAAAAAAAGATGATTTATTTGTGATACCCAATTTTTTTCTACTTTAGCCGCTCGAAAAAGACTGGTGAATTGCGTGCAATTCGATCGGGAGAGGTGGCCGAGTGGTCGAAGGCGCACGCCTGGAAAGTGTGTGTACGTCACAAGCGTACCGAGGGTTCGAATCCCTCTCTCTCCGCCACTTTTGTATTGTGAAAGGAAGTATTATTAATTAAAAAAAGAAAACAAAATTTATTTTTTAATCAACTGAAGTAAACCATGAAAAAATTATTCGCTTTTTTAACTATCGTTGCCATGCTATCATTTGGCTTCGTTGCCTCTGTACAGGCTCAGGATCAAACAGCTACACAGGATGAAATGCAGGCTGACACAGCTTACGCAGAAGATGATGATGTGGCACCTGCTACTACCCTGGCGGTAGAACCTGCCAAAGAAAAAGACTTTCAACAGGTGCTCAAAGAAAAATTTATCGAAGGTAACTGGGCTTTCATGGGTATCGTTTTGCTGACCCTGATTTTTGGCCTGGCGCTGTCCATCGAAAGGATTATCTACCTTAACCTTTCTACCACCAACACCTCCAAGTTGCTCAACAAAGTTGAATCGGCACTGGAAACCGGCGGCGTAGAAAAAGCCAAAGAAGTTTGTAAAAATACCCGTGGTCCGGTAGCCAGCATTTTCTATCAGGGGCTTGACCGCTACACCGAAGGTATCGACATCGTCGAAAAATCCATTGTGAGCTACGGCAGCGTATTGATGGGACGTCTCGAATCAGGAATTTCCTGGATTTCATTGTTCATCGCTCTGGCGCCTATGCTTGGGTTTATGGGTACCGTTATCGGGATGATTCAGGCTTTTGATGATATTGCTGCTGCCGGCGACATCTCTCCCACCATTGTGGCCAGCGGTATCAAAGTGGCGCTGCTTACTACCGTGTTTGGTCTTATCGTGGCTATCATCCTTCAAATCTTCTACAATTACATTATCTCCAAAATCGACGGTTTGGTAAACAACATGGAAGACAGCACCATCACTTTCATCGACATCCTTACCAAACACAAAGCTCTAAACAGATAATAGAAAGGCGAAACCATGAAAGATAAAACAGCAACAATACTGAGAATTTTTCTCGCAGCGTTGTTAGTAATTTCTGCCGCCTTATTTGTATATTTCTACATCCAGGGCGAAGAATTTACCAACACTATCCTATGGTGGGCATACATTCTGCTCATCTTCACTATTGTCATCACACTTGTTTTCCCGATTATAAATTTTATTTCCAACCCCAAAAAGGGACTTACAGCTATAATTGCTTTGGTGGGTTTTGCGGTGTTGTTTGCCATTGCCTATTATGGCATTGCCGAAGGCAACACAGACGGGAAAGTGTATGAGCAATTCGACATCACCCCGGCTATTTCCAAAGTTATTGGCGGTATCCTGTGGATGACTTACATCCTGGGCGGGCTGGCAATATTATCGATCGTTTACGCTGGCATCTCCAGCTTACTAAAATAAAAAAGGAATTTGCTTTATGGCACGACGCGCAACACAAGAGATTAACGCCGGATCGATGGCCGACATCGCTTTCCTGCTGCTGATATTCTTCCTGGTGACTACCACCATGGACGT
>SABY01000319.1 GCA_009928785.1 Clostridia bacterium
ACATCTGGTACAAAAGGCAAACCGTTTAGAGATACGTTTAGAGGCTTCCACGCAGAGAGCCGACGGCCTTTTAAAAGAGGTCGAGAGCTGGAAGGCTGCGGCACTTAAAGCGGACAAGGATATGAAGGATGCTACACAGAAGCAGAAGAAAACCCCGCCCTGTCGGGTGACTGGGAAGGGGAAACAGATCAGAAGCACCGGCGCAACTGGCAAAGGTGTAAAACTTAACAAACAGTAAAGAAAGGATTGAACAATGAACAATAAAGGAATGTCAAAAATTGACAGCATCAAAGAACAGCTCTTTAGTCCCGGAACGACGAAATTCTTGTTGGAATCTCTCCCGGCGGGTGCGAAAGAGGTGACGGAGAAAGTTGTACAGCGTTTTGTAAAAATGGTTTATACCACAATATCAAATTCGCCTGAGCTCCAAAATTGCAGTGTGCCCTCCATTATTAAAGCTGCGGGCATCGCTGCCAGTCTGGGCCTTGACGTTGACCCTGTGCGCGGTTTGGCGTGGCTGGTGCCGTACAGGAACAAGGACAAAGGGCTCATCGAAGCCCAGTTCCAGATCGGTTATCTTGGCCTGATTGAGCTTGCCTACCGCTCTGGAAAAGTCAAAGCAATCTCAGCCCATTGCGTCTACGAGAGCGAGATTAATAACATAAAAATCACACGGGATAATGGGCGTTATACAGTGCAACATCCGTTTTCGTTTATCGCACCCACCGGAAAGATGATTGCCGTTTATGCAACGGCTGAAGTGGATGGGTTTGGGGCATTTACGGAAGTTCTAAGGGTGGATGAAGTGGAAAAGGTGCGGAAGTGTGGAAAAGCTCCTAACTCTCCGGCTTGGCTGAATCATTATGAGGCTATGGCGAAGAAAACGGCCATTAGAAGGCTTGCGAAGTTTCTGCCCAAGTCGATTGCCGAAGACTTTACCCGTGGCGCAGCGGTGGATGAGAAGCAAGATGCAATTGAAGTACCAACGACGGTTTCGAGCCGTTTTGAGCGTGCGCCTGATCCGCAACCGCCGGATGAAATTGAAGATGAAATACCGATGGATTTTCCAACCCCGCCCGATGCAGAAGTGGAACCCGAGGCACCCCAGCCGCCAAAGCGGCAGCTTTTAA
>SABY01000046.1 GCA_009928785.1 Clostridia bacterium
TGGGTAGTTAGCAACTTTCTATCGTCCGACGAAGGAGGACATAGAAACGTTAAATTTGTTGTTCGTTGTTCCCGTTCGCTCAGGTTAAGACCTTCCGTTTCGAGGTCCTGCTGACGCTCGAAAGTCTGTGGGTAGTTAGCAACTTTCTATCGTCCGACGAAGGAGGACATAGAAACGTTAAACTTGTTGTTCGTTGTTCCCCTTCGCTCAGGTTAAGACCTTCCGTTTCGAGGTTCTGCGGACGCTCGAAAGTCTGTGGGTAGTTAGCAACTTTCTATCGTCCGACGAAGGAGGACATAGAAACGTTAAACTTGTTGTTCGTTGTTCCCCTTCGCTTAGGTTAAGACCTTCCGTTGTTCGTTGTTCGTTGTTCGTTGTTTGTTGTTTGTTGTTTTTTGCTCGCTTCCCGAATCGCAAAGCTCTCGGGATTTCCCCGCTCAAGTTTGTTTTTTGTTTTTGTTTTTGACGTTTCGAGGTTCTGCGGACGCTTGAAAGTCTGTGGGTAGTTAGCAACTTTCTATCGTCCGACGAAGGAAGACATAGAAACGTTAAATTTGTTGTTCGTTGTTCCCCTTCGCTCAGGTTAAGACCTTCCGTTTCGAGGTCCTGCGGACGCTTGAAAGTCTGTGGGTAGTTAGCAACTTTCTATCGTACGACGAAGGAGGACATAGAAACGTTAAACTTGTTGTTCGTTGTTCCCCTTCGCTCAGGTTAAGACCTTCCGTTGTTCGTTGTTCGTTGTTTGTTGTTTGTTGTTCGTTTCCCGAATCGCTGCGCTCTCGGGATTTCCCCGCTTAAGTTTGTTTTTCGAATCGCTGCGCTCTCGGGATTTCCCCGATGGGTCGGGGCAGGCAGCTTCGCTCAAGTTTGTTGTTCGTTGTTGGTTGAGCTTGCCAAAATCAGTTTGTCGAAACAGTCGGAACCAGCCTCAGTTTGAACACATCAGAGAAATTGCTGACAGAAGGCTGCCGACTGAGCACTGAAGGCTGCCGACTGAGAACTGAGGACTGAGAACTGCCGACTGAGAACTGCCGACTGAGGACTGAGAACTGCCGACTGAGAACTGAGGACTGAGAACTGAGAACTGCCGACTGAGAACTGAGAACTGCCGACTGTGGACTGAGAACTGCCGACTGTGGACTGAGAACTGCCGACTGAGGACTGAGAACTGAGAACTGCCTACTGCCCCCTCTCCCACCAACTTTTTCTTACATCCCTTCCACGATATGAAAAACATCTAAATTTGCGCATTCAAATACCTAATTGCAACAATGTCGAAATTGTTTAACATATCCGAAGCGTCAAACATAGCTGTGCACAGCCTGGCAATGATGGCCAACAGAAAGGAACATCTTAGTGCTACGCAGCTTTCGGAGGCTTTGCATTTGTCGAAGAACCACATTGCCAAGGTGTTGCAGATGCTGGCACGTCACCGGTTGATCACCTCAACGCGCGGCCCCAAAGGCGGCTTCGTGCTCAACCGCCCTGCTTCGGAAATTTCGATTTACGAGATTTTTGAAATCATCGATGGCACGCCTCAGGTGGATCATTGCCGAAGCATCGAAGGCTTTTGCCCGTTTGATGAATGCGTATTTGGCGATGTGCAACATAAACTTTTCGACGAATACAAACAATATTACATGCACCGAACCATTGAAGAGATAGCATTAAAAAAAGAAAACAACTAAAGAAACCATGAAAAGAGACATCATAAAAATCGACGAAGAGTTGTGTAATGGCTGCGGCGAATGCGTGCCCAACTGCCACGAGGGCGCCCTGCAAATCATCGACGGAAAAGCACGCCTGGTGAGCGATCTTTTTTGTGATGGGTTGGGTGCCTGCCTGGGTCATTGCCCCGAAGGCGCCATAACCATCGAAGAGCGCGAAGCCGAACCTTACAACGAAACCCTGGTGATGGAACAGATGGTGAAAAAAGGAAAAAACACCGTGCTGGCGCATCTGCATCATCTCAAATCGCATGGCGCCGACGACTTTTTGGCGGAAGCCATTGCCTATATCAAGAAACACAACATCGACCTGGATGTAACCCGCGACGACGATGAGGTGAGAACACGCCAGGTAGTTGCCGCCGAAATGGCCGCCGCTTCCTCTGGGGGCTGTGGTGGCGGCTGCCCCGGAACAGCACCCATATCTTTTGCCATCGACATGGAAAAAGTGAACAGCGTTGCCGGCAATAACGGACATGGCGACGCCCCGTCACAGCTCACGCATTGGCCGGTGCAATTGCATCTGCTCAACCCGATGGCGCCTTATTTTAAAAATGCCG
The DNA here is from genome assembly GCA_009928785.1 of Clostridia bacterium. Classification (GTDB taxonomy): domain Bacteria; phylum Bacteroidota; class Bacteroidia; order Bacteroidales; family 4484-276; genus SABY01. Next base: position 2,288 of record SABY01000046.1, read on the forward strand.
ACGTGGTACTTGCTGCCGATTGTGCTGCCTTTGCCATGGGCAATTTTCACAATTATTTTCTTAAAGGGAAAACCCTTGCCATAGCCTGCCCCAAACTCGACAGTGGACAGGAAGCGTACCTGCAGAAACTTGTAGCCATGATCGACGAGGCGCGCATCAACAGTTTCACGGTGGTACGCATGGAAGTGCCTTGTTGTGGCGGACTTACGCGGCTGGCGCAAACGGCTGTTGCTACCGCATCGCGCAAAGTGCCCATAAAACAAGCCGTAGTAGATAGCCGCGGCAAAGTATTGAGCGAAGATTGGATTTAATCATTAAAAAAATATTCTTGTAATCATTCAATTATTAATTTAAAAAAAAGTAAAGAGATGAGTATGTTTTGTTATCAATGTCAGGAAGCTACCAAAAACATCGGATGCACTGTAGTGGGCGTTTGCGGTAAAACAAGTACCGTGGCCAACATGCAGGATCTGCTGATGTTTGTCATGAAAGGAATTTCGGTGTACAGCACAGTTGCACGCGAAAAAGGACACGAAGATGCCGAAGTCAACAAATTTATTTTTGATGGATTGTTTGCAACCATCACCAATGCCAACTTCGACCGGGATGTATTTGTAGCGCGCGTCCGCAAAGGCCTGGAACTGCGTCAGAAAATTAAAGAGGCTGCTGAAAAACTGGGCGCCGAGCTGCCTTCGCCGCTACCTGAAGCTGCCACCTGGTACGCCGACAGTGAAGAAGCTTTCGTAGAAAAAAGTGTAGAAGTGGGTGTGCTGAGCACCGAAAACGAAGATGTGCGCTCGCTGCGCGAATTAATCATCTATGGCGTAAAAGGCCTGGCTGCCTACACCGAGCACGCCTACAACCTCGACGAAGAAAATCCGGAATTATATGCTTTTATGCAACGCGCGCTGGTGGCTACCACCAACGACAGCCTTTCTGTAAGCGACCTGGTAGCGCTGACACTCGAAACCGGAAAATATGGTGTGGAAGCCATGGCGCTTCTCGACAAAGCCAACACCGGACGCTATGGCAACCCGGAGATTACCAAAGTGAACATTGGCGTACGCAACAACCCGGCAATTCTTATTTCGGGCCACGACCTGCGCGACATGGAAGACCTGCTCAAGCAAACCGAAGGCACCGGCGTGGACGTTTACACCCACAGCGAGATGCTGCCCGCCAATTACTATCCGGCATTTAAAAAATACGAACATTTTGTGGGCAACTACGGTAGCTCCTGGTGGAAACAAAACGAGGAGTTTGAGAAATTCAACGGCCCCGTTCTCTTCACCACCAACTGCATTGTGCCGCCACGCAAAAGCAACAGCTACGCCGACCGCGTTTATACAACCGGCGCTTCGGGTTATCCCGGATTCCTCCACATTGCCGAGCGCAAAGCTGGCGGAATGAAGGATTTCTCGGCCATCATTGCACATGCAAAACGCTGCGCATCTCCCACCGAGATAGAAAAAGGTGAAATCATCGGCGGCTTCGCCCACAATCAGGTAATGCAACTTGCCGACAAAGTGGTGGATGCCGTAAAATCAGGCGCCATCCGTAAGTTTTTCGTAATGGCTGGTTGCGATGGCCGCATGAAGAGCCGCGAATATTACACTGAGTTTGCAGAGAAACTTCCCAAAGATACCGTGATACTTACAGCCGGTTGTGCCAAATATCGCTACAACAAACTGCAACTGGGCGACATAGGCGGTATCCCGCGCGTGCTCGACGCCGGCCAATGCAACGACTCCTATTCGCTGGCAGTGATCGCGCTGAAACTTAAAGAAGTTTTTGAACTCAACGACATCAACGAGCTGCCCATAGCTTATAACATTGCCTGGTACGAGCAAAAAGCCGTGATCGTTTTGTTGGCATTGCTTTATCTGGGTGTAAAAAATATCCATCTCGGACCTACACTGCCTGCTTTCCTTTCGCCCAACGTGGCCAAAGTGCTGGTCGAAAACTTCGGCATCAGCGGCATCACCACCGTGGACGAGGATATGAAAATCTTCTTAAACTAAACATGCTTCTAATCCTCCGCTATCTGTTGCCTCTGGCGGCAGGTGGCGGAGGGTTTTTTTTTGAAGATGTTAGAGGGTAGAGGATAGAAGGGAGAGGGTAGAAACTGAAAATTAAATTAGGATGGAATAGCAGACAATCCCATCCATTATAAAAGATAAAATCAATATTTTACAATACTGACCGAGTAAAAATTATAGATTCTTTCCCGAAATTTTGGGACTCAGAACGACGAGGCTTTTCGTGTACTTGTGGGAGTTAGCGGTGGGTGGCGGCGAAGCCGCCACCCACCGCTCACCTACATCCCTAAACAACTGTCATTCTGATCCGCCAAACGGCGGAGAAGAATCTAAAACTAACGCTATCAATTGAATCGGTCATTAGTGAAAATTTCATTAGACTAAAAATATTTCGTTTTAAAATTAAAAATCAATAGCATGAACCAGCAAAATAATTTCAACGAGGCTTTCGATCTGGCAGGCGCCGTGCAATATGGCGCAGGATCGGTGGTGAGCCGCACCATCACCAAAAAAGATACAGGTACCATCACGCTTTTCGCTTTTGATAAAGAGCAGGGCTTGAGCGAACACTCGGCTCCTTTTGATGCCATGGTCAACGTCATCGACGGCGAGGCAGAAGTAATCATTGGCGGAAAATCCCATTTTCTGACAAGCGGTCAAAGCATTGTGATGCCTGCTAATATTCCGCACGCCCTCAAAGCTACCAGCCAATTTAAGATGCTGCTGGTGATGATAAAATAAAAAGCAAAGACTCACAAATCACAATAAAGCAAATCACGAATAAATTTCAATATTAAAATCCCAATAACAAAAAACAATGCGAGTCTTTGAATTTGTTTACATCGACTACTGGCGGTTGCTTTTGTGAATTTATTTGTTTTTTGGAACTCGTCATTTGGAATTTTGTCAATAAATATTCGACCTTTAAGACAATCAAGAATTAATAATTCCGGCATGGAACCCGTCGAAATAAAAGCCAGAGGCCGCTCATCCAAAGCCTATAAGTGGTTTAAGAAATACCACAAATGGTTTGGAATCGTGCTGGCAGTATTTGTTTTGCTGTTTGCTTCGTCAGGCATAATTCTCAACCATCGCTCGCTGTTGTCGTCCATCGACATCGACCGGAGCTGGCTGCCGCGCCAGTACCAGTACCGCAACTGGAACATGGCCGCTGTGCGCGGAAGCATCGATCTACAAAACGACACACTGCTCGTGTATGGCAACATTGGCGTTTGGAAAGTAACGGATGATTTGAAAACCTGGATTGATTTCAATCAGGGATTTCCACAGGGCATCGACCAACGCAAAATAAGCAAGCTGCTGTTCATGGAGGATGGAACCCTGGTTGCGGGGACATTGTTTGGACTATACACTTTTGCCGATGGGCAGTGGCAGTATCAGCAATTGCCGGTTGAAGAAGAACGCATCACCGATCTTTTTGTGCAGCAAGGGCAATTGATGGTGCTTACCCGCAGCCGTCTTTTTCAATTTTATCCAAACAATAATAGTAGTTCCTTTCGGGAAATAGTTTTGCAACCCAGCACCGACGACGATGGCAAGGTGAGTCTTTTCCGTACTTTGTGGAGCATACATGGCGGCAAAATATTTGGGGAGGCCGGTCGTATCGTGGTTGACTTGCTGGGGCTGGCGCTGATTTTTCTCACTGTCAGCGGACTATTATTGTGGCTATTCCCGGGCATTATCCGTCGCTATCGCGAGCAGCGGCAGGTGGTAAAACCTGCTGCACGACTTATGCGGTTTTCGTTGCGTTGGCACAACCGGCTGGGATATTATCTGTTGGTATTTTTAATAATTACTACCCTTACAGGGATATTTCTAAGGCCGCCTTTGCTCATTGCTATTGCCGAAGCACGTATTCCCAAAATTCCGGCTACCGGCCTGGATACGCCCAACCCCTGGGACGACAAGCTGCGCGCGGGTATTTATGATGTGATTAATCACCGCGTGATTTTGAGTACCTCCGAAGGATTTTATTATGCCAATGCCGACTTCGCTGGTTCGTTGCAGCCCTTCGCTATGCAGCCACCGGTGAGCGTGATGGGGATTAACGTGCTGGAAAATTTGGCCGGCGGTGGATTGTTGACAGGCTCGTTCAGTGGACTTTATGCCTGGTATCCGCAGCAGCAATATGTCGAAAATATGATCGCACGCCGCGAATACCAACCGCTACCAACAACCGGTCGTCCTTTTTCGGATAATGCTGTTGCCGGGTTGGTGCGCGACACGCATGGCCATGCATTCATTTTTGATTATGATCGTGGCGCCACGCCCTGGCAGCACGGGTCGTCATTTCCGGCGATGCCACAAAACGTGGTTGATGCCAGCCCCATCTCGCTCTGGAATCTGGCGCTCGAAGTACATACGGCACGCATCTATGCGCCGCTTATCGGCGACTTTTACATACTGGTGGTACCGCTCATCGGACTGTCGTTACTGTTTTTGCTTTTCTCCGGCTGGTGGATGTACCGGAAAGGGTTTAAAAGAAGAAAGTCCTGATTGGAAGAAACATTAGCGCGAATTCAATTTTTAAACGCTCATAAGATGGTATTTATACCAACAGCAATTGCCTGCATTGCCAGGTTTTGCCGCAATAGATTTTTCAGAAAAAGCTATTTCAACTTCTCTGCTGCCTCCTTTATCACCTCCCATGCTTGTGCTACATGATGCTGCTGCGTATGCGTTTGTCCCACCACCATGCGCAGCGTATATTTGGCGCCGAGGGTAGTGTGTGATATAAAAATCTTTCCTGAACGATTCACGCTTTCGAGGAGTTGTTGATTAAGATTCGTCAGTGCCACCTCATCGGTGATATGGTGTGGATTATATCTGAAACAAACCGTTGCCAGCGGCGCCGGCGCCAGCAACTCCCATTGTGCATCCTCCTGCACCCAATGCTCAAAATCGGCTGCCCACCCGATGTGGTTGCCAATGATTTGCCGCAGCGCATCCACACCATAGCTGCGGATGACAAACCAAAGTTTGAGTGCCCGGAAGCGACGTCCTAACTGGATGCCCCAGTCGCGGTAGTTGTTTACACGATCGCCTTCTTTGGTTTTGAGATATTCGGGCAGGATTTCAAAGGTGCGAATTAAGGCGGCCTTGTCGGCGACGAAATAGGCGCTGGCGTCGAAGTTGGTAAACATCCATTTGTGCGGATTAAAAACATAACTGTCGGCCATCTCTACACCTTCAATCATATGACGCAGATCGGGCAGTAGCATCGCCGAGCCAGCCCAGGCGGCATCTACATGTAACCAAAGGTTGTGCTTCTGGCAAATAAGTCCGATTTCCTTCAGCGGATCAACAGCCGTAGAGCCGGTGGTGCCAATGGCTGCTGTCACTGCCAAAGGAACAAGACCGCTGCTGAGATCGCTGATGATGGCCTCTTCTAAAGCGCCGGGGAGCATGGCAAACTTTGAATCCACAGCAATTTTGCGCAAACTGTCGCGCCCGAAGCCGGCAATCTTAACAGCCCTTTCTATCGACGAATGCGCCTGTCCGGAACAGTAAATTGTGAATGATGGCTGATTTTTGAAACCGCCGGTGTTGATGGCGAAGTTGGTTTTCGATTCTCTGGCGGTAAGCAACGACACCAGTGTAGCGGTGGATGCTGTATCCTGAATAACTCCTGAAAAGTGGCTTGGCAGTCCGGTTATATCCCGCAGCCATTCCATTACGCGCTGCTCGAGTTCGGTAGCTGCCGGCGAGGTACTCCAACTCATGCATTGTGCACCCAGCGCCGCTGTGAGCAGCTCGGCCAGTACCGACGGGTAGCTATTGTTGGCCGTAAAATAGCCGTGCCAGCCGGGGTGCTGCCAATGCGTGATGCCCGGCAAAATGATCTTTTGGAAATCGCTGAAGATGGTATCGAAATTCTCACCAAGTGCCGGAGCTGCGGGCGGAAGCTGTTGCAAAATGTCGCCGGGAGCTACTTGTGATTGCACCGGATATGCTTCGATATTTTCAAAATAGTCGGCTACCCAGTCGATCAGTTGATGGCCGTGCGCGCGGAAGTCGTTGAGGTTTGTCATGCGTAAGTTTTTTTTAGAATGGTCAAAAGTAGAAATTTTGCGGTTGTGTTGCCGGAATGCAAACAAACCTAATAGTCCGCGAATTCCCGCCAATTAAGCGAATTATTGCGAATTAATGAAGAGAATCGGTTGAAATGCAGCAGCTTTAAATTATTGTTACTTTTTAAACGAAATTAAGAAATCATGCATAAAAACAAATCAATATCAATTGACGATTATTTTGAAGATTTTATTCAAAGTAGAATTTCGGCCGGGCGATATAAAAATGCTGATGAAGTAGTTCGTGCAGGATTGAGGCTTTTAGAGGAAGAGGAAAACAAGGTCATTGCTTTAAAAGCAGCGATTCAGGAAGGAATAGAAAGCGGAATAGTTCTCGATTTCAACTATGAATCGCATTTAAAAAACCTAAAAGCAAAAAGAGATTTCAATGGCCAAGTATAGATTCACAAACAAGGCTCTTGCGGATTTATCTCAAATTTGGAACTACACATTTGATAAATGGTAAGAAAATTAAGCAGACAAATATTATAAATTGCTCTTAGACATCTGCATGGAGGTGGTGTCAAATGTAGAACTAATGTTTCCATGTTGACCCTTGAGAAGGTGGGTAATTGTTTAGCAGCATTTGCATACAAACCTGACAAACCATTTCAAAACCGCTGAAAGACGCGCTAAAACAGCTTTTCGCAACATTTTTTAACAAACAGCTTCAAACAACCTGCCCGACTTTCCGTTGTTTAGGATATTATTTAACAAACCATTTTTTATTAAGAACTAAAACAAATGACTATGTTCAAAAGAAGAATTTTTTATGCGTTGGCATTGCTCGTAGCGGGCAGTGCATTTTTAGTATCATGCAACAATGACGATGATCCCGTCGTGCATCTTGATCCTGTCATCACCATTACCCCTGTGGGCGACACAGCCTACCTTCACCCTGGTGATACTGTGAATTATCAGGTAAATATCTCGGCTGACGACGACCTGATAAGCGTTAAACTTACCAGCGAAATTGGCGGAAGCCAGGCAATAGTGCTTGATTCTACACTGGCTGCCGGCAATCGCACCTTTAACTACCATTTAAATTTGATCGTTCCTGCAATTTTACCTGTGGGTACTACCGGCAAATTTTCGGTATTTGCAGCTACTGATTACCAAAGCACAATCGAAGATCGCTACTTCGAGATCATTCCACCTGCCACCAGCATGAGCAGCCACCAAGGCGTGATGTTGCAGGCACAGGCCGATGGTTCTACTTCAGCCAACACCAACCTGAGTTTTTACTCAGCTAGTGCCAACGAGCGTTTTACCCTCAACCAGGCTGCCGAAGATGCTAATGCAGCAAAAATTGATGTGGTCTTTACACACCACTCCGTTTTTAAAGGTACGGCTACCAATGCCGAGATGTCGTTCCAATCGCCAAACGAACAAAACCTGGTGCAGATGTGGAACGAAATGCCCGGATTCAATTACGCATACAACAAAGACAACAAAAACCAGACGTACTTCAAAACGCTCACCAATGTTGATTGGGATAATCTGAGCTATGAAGCTATCCAGGAAAAAGTGGGCGCGATAGGGACAATGACCCGTATCCGTGGATTGAACGATGGCGACTATATCGGATTTATGACCGAAGGTGGTAAATATGGTATCATAAAAGTTACTGCTACCAACGTGCAGCATAATCCATACAATGCCTCTACCATCACTTTCGACGTGAAAGTGCAGGACTAAGAGCAACGATCAACTTCGTTAAAATAAAAAATCCATCCTCCAATCGGGGGATGGATTTTTTTTATTCAGGTTTTAAAAAACTGAATGAGTTTTTTAATGTCAAAAACCTCATTCCCGCCCAGCTTATTTACATGGTTCAAATTCAAGAAAGACATTGCTGGTTAAAAGCACAAAATAACTCCTGCCTGGAAGCAGAGCTGGTAAAGTGCTGATGCCCTGAGCCGGCCAGTAAATGCCGGATCCTGCTATTTCTTTTACAATGACCAATTCTCCAGGAAATGCATCGAAAAGCTCATCGACAGAAACTGGACAGGGACTTAAAACGGGCATGAGATTCCAGCCTGCGTGAAGCTGAATCGCGCGGGGCGCTGCCGGTTCGCCATCGATGGACAGCGTCAAATCTGATAAAGTTTTGATGGTGTATCCGGAAAACGAATCCCAGTTTCCCAACGTGTTGATGGACTGATCGGGCCAAAAGATTCCAGCAGGATTCTGAACAATGACAACCTGATCCATTACTTCACCAAAAATGGTTTCGAGTGTCGGATCGGCGGGAACGAGATAGCTCGACAGGCCGCTCCATCCCGCAGGAATGGTGATGATTTGTTCCGCCATCGATTCATCGGCTATGGTTATAGTATAATCCTCGGTTTCGCCGTAGCCAAAGTTGCTGCACGGATCGGCGGAGGATTTATTGTACTGTGCCCGGATGCGCAGCCGTTTGTTGCCGGGGTTTACATCAGACGGCATAACGAAATCCGTTGCGTAAACCACCGACGAATTGGCCAGCACAAAATCGCTTATCAAAAGCTCGTCGGGCTCAAAAGTACGGTTGCTGTTCAGGTCTATCCACAGACTTGCGCGCTGATTGCTAAAACCACCTTTCCAATTCACTGTGTAAGTTTCGCCAGCAGAAAGGTTAGCCACCAAATGCGTAAAATCCCCATAGCCACCGGAGCTGCAGCCATTGTTGGCGTTGTTGATTTCCATTAGCGAAAAGCTTCTAAAACCATCACCATAAGAACAATTGGACGTTGGGATGCAATATTCTGAAAAGTCGAAAGGTACGTTCATTTCCGTCGAAAAGCCAAAATCTGCACTGAGCGCCAGTGTGGCTGTGGCAATGTGTCCAACAGGAATGAATGGTGCGGCAGAAACCACAAAGGTGGCCGCTTTGGTTTGGTCGGGCAGCAGCGCACCATACGATTGTGGCGAGGTGGTTACAATGGTAAGATATTCATCGTTGGTAGTAAATAATGCGGCAGCCGAAAGTACCGGAGCATGGCCATTATTTTTGATGAATATTTTCACAGGCGCCGTTTCGCCAGGATCAAGAAAACCATCGTTGTTGCCTGCAGCATCCTGCACTACGATTTCTGCAATCTCAAATACAGGCGCATTTGCGATAAGCGAAAAACCGGTAGTCCAGCTTTCGATACCATCGGTGGCAACGATTGTAAAATTTACAATATGACCATCAGGAATTATTTCGGAAGCTACAATGCTGAAAGCATCACAGATCGTTACAACCGAATTAGCCTGGATGATGCCAAAGCCGGCAACGCTTTGCGTAATCGTGACAAAAGCATCGGGCGACGAAAGCGTGGCGGTTACATTTCCGGTAGGGGCTATCCCCAGATTTTTTAAAGCAACATTGAGATTTACCGATTCGCCGTAATCCAGTTGTTCGTTTTCGATAGCCGATCCTTCGTCATTAATACCAAACGAATCGAATACAACGTAGGCTCCTTCCGGAGAAATAATTTCCACCGTGTTTTCGTATCTTAGGAAGTTTGGTTGTGTGATGGTAACTGTCAGGTTGGAGCCTGCCGGCAAGGCGTCTATCGGAATATTTTGGAACTGGCCGGTAGCTTTCGTCACAGCAAGGATTTCGCCATCCACGGTAAGTGCTATCAATGCCCCGGCATTTGCCTGGATGTTAAATTCGTTTTGGTAGCTAAAAATCGTTTCCGGATGAACTACCGAAATGCTTTGCGGCACCTCGGTAAAAACAGTAAGGAAAGCTCCGCCATGATGATGAAACAGGTGAAGCGTCACCTCCTTGTTGCCGGTGTTGTAGGGCCAGGCCGATTGCTGAAGAAAATATTTGCCGGCAGCATTACCAAAAGCGGGCATCATGCCTTCGCCATTTACATACGGGCCATAATCGGGCAAAAACTCCGGGTAAAACAAATCAAACATTCCCCACACATACACATCGTTTACAAAAGAGTAGGAGGTTTCTGAGGGAGCCACTACACCCAGGGCGCCTGCGTTGAGGCCATTGTAGGTGTAGCGATGAAACTTCTCGGCAAAACACTCCCCCTCGATGTTGTATTTGCCGGTAAGGCAATTGATCGAAAAAACAAATGGCAGCTCATTATTTTGGTTGTTGTGCAGATTGTTGATGCTCGAATTGCTAAATCCCGGCTCGCCCCAGCCATACTCGTAGCCATGGTCGCGGTGCTGCAGGGCAAAAGCGCCATCGTTTACAGCAGCAGCAATCATTTGCGCGTTTCCGCCCGACCAGCCGCCAAGTTGCATGGGCGAAGCAGGAATATACCCCGTGCCGGTTGGTCCGAAATAATTCACTACCGTTTGTGTGTTTTGTGCCGTTGACCAGATGCTGCCGGGAATTCCTTCAAAAATATCGTTGATGCGCACAGGGGATTTCCCCTGCACTTCGCGCCAAAACCCGCCAACCGTTTCGGAGCACAGTTGAAACCAGCGTTCGGTTTGCCAGCCCAGTGCTGTAATGGGTTTATGATAAAAATTATAATCCATCGGCGGATTGGTTTCATAGTCGATCATTTTTGAAACCATGATTTGCAAATGCGTTGTGTTTTGCGCCGTCATCCGGGCAAAGATTATGTCGGGCAAGTTATTGTAGTTGACGTCGGCATAAATATTATCCGAAATGCAGTAATAATTCCACATGGGGGAGGTGATGCTGTTGGCAGGATTGCTACCATAATCGGCCATGAGCAGCACGGCAACCGGCGGAACAGCCCAGTTATTGTAGGCATTATTAAAATAGCTTTCAAGCTCGGCAGCGCTGTAGCCGCCAATTTCGGCCAGCGTTACTATTTCGGTACTAATCCCCTGTTTGGTTCTGAAATCTTTGATTTGCTGAGCAAAAGGTAGCCAGGCCGGGTCGTTGGGTATTACGATCAGATATTCACAGCCATCCGTAATGGGATTGTCCTTTTGGTGGGAAAGTTTGGAATAATCAATTTCGGGAAGCGATTGGTAATTCATCAGCGTTTGGCGCCAAACGGGGTCGAACCACCGGCTGCGCAACCGCTCTTCGCCAAAGATCCCCGTGCCACCTTCAAAGCTGAGGGAAATTTCTATTTTATTAATAACTTTAAGCTCCCTGGTCACGGGATTGTATTGAAAAGGAACCACGCCAAGCATCACCGCATCCACGCCCCGGATTTGTGTAGTCGCGGAAAGCTGCACCGGCTGCTGCGGATAAAAGGCATCGTGGCTATAGATGGTGGCGTCTTTGGTGGCCGACGGCGGGTTCCTGTCGGTATCGAGCGGAATGGGTGGTGCCGGCGCAATGTTGATGTTTTTAAGGATTTCAAATTCAATTTCTTTTACCATTATTTTAGCGGAAGCGCCTTGAGGAATGGCCACATATCGCGATAACGCCGGCAGGTTGGGTGCGCCTGCTTCGTTGGGAAGAAACACCTCATCCATAACGATGTTCTTCATCGGTTCGCCATCCACGGCAACATCCTGAAGCGAAAAACCTTTCATCGAAAAGCTGATCACAACCTCCCCTTTGCTTTGGGTTTCGAGTGCCAAAGCGGATTTTTTATTTCCAATATCATACACATAATCCTGTGCCCGGAGTGACGACGAGAGGCAGAGCAGGAATGCAATTGCAATAAGAAATGTATTTTTAGTCATACTTGTTTTATTAATTGGTTTTTAAAAAAAGGCTGCCCGGAACGCCCGGGCAGCCTGAAGCATTAATAAACCCAAAAATTTATTTGATGATTAATTTGTATGTAAATGGTGTCCCCGTTTCAGTTGTGATTTTCACCATGTAGATACCGTTGTTAAGTTGTGAAACATTCACTTGGTTGCTTTCGGATTGCAATCCTTGACGCATCACAGATTTTCCAAGCTGGTCGTAGATTTCAATGGTTGCTCCGTTAGCAAACTCACCTGCGATAAACAGTACATCGGTTGCGGGATTGGGATAAATCCGGATGGACGTACCCTGCTGCTCACCTACGCCAACTGCTCCAAGCTTGAAGGAGCTGATGGCCGATAGTCCGTTTTCGACAAACATATCGGTGTTTGGCATTTGCAGATTCCACTCAGGAGTTAAGGTCATTTCTTCCAATGTGGAGGCTCTGTAAACGCTGAATTGCATCTTTTCATAATTCATCATGCCATCGATGTCGCCGGTAGTGAAGTCGTTGCCATAAACCACCAAACCGAGGTTGGTATTGTTTCCGTTATACTCAGTCATTCCTACACAGAGGTCCATACCGTTGAAGGCGGCAATAATATCGCCGGGAACAAGAACCTTTAGCGCTTCAGCGGAAATTGAAATCAGATGGGCGACGCCGGTGTTAAGCACCGTTTGTGGCGCATTGGCGATGGTAGCGGGGCGTGGTTGTGTAAAATGTTTCAGCCCGTTGATGTCCGGATAAACAACTGATCCCGGTGCTGACATGTTTACCAGATATCCCGATCCGGGCACCAGCAATTCGAGTGTGTAAATTCCACCTTCAGGCCACCAGATCAATCCATTGGTGATGTCGAAAGCATACACCAGGCTGCCCGAAATCTGATTGAAAATCTCGCTTGCAGGTACAGGCATTATCGACAGTACCGGCAGGTAGTTGATTCCCTGTGCCAGCGGTACGGTTTTGCCCTCAACCAGCTCGCCCGTTACAAATACTTCATCCTGCTGGTTCATTTTCACTTTGTATCCTTCATAAACATTCCACTGTCCGATCAGATTGATGTTTTGGGCAGGCCAGAATAGTCCTGACTTTCCAATCATGATCTCCAGGGTTCCCTGTTGAATCTGTTGGCTGAAGAGTTCTTCCAGTTGCGGTAATTCGGGGATAAAGTGTGATGAAATGATGCTCCATCCCTGGCGCAGATTAATAGGCTGATCACCCATTCCTATTTCGAGAATGTTAGAATATTCCGATTCACAACCATTGGTGTAAACTGCTGTTACAGCATAATTATAGAAGCCCACATAAGCGAGGATATCCTCATAGGTGGTCGCTGTAATAATCTCATCGTTCAGTTTTACATCATCGCGATAGACATTGTAACCGACCAATGCAAATGGCTCACTATAACCTTTTACACCATCAGCGGTAACCACCGAGAGTTTCCCATCAAATACGCCTCTGTCGGAATCTTTCAAAGCAATGGTTGCTGGAGCTGATTTGGCATCCATCTCTTCGAGCAGGCCTCTCACGTTCCAGTTGAAGTTGAGCGTTGAAGCAGCTTCCAGTAAAGTTATCCAACCTTGTCCGGCCAGATTTATCATGTTTCCTTTGCCATTGATGGCAGGACCTATGTCGCAGCCAGCCGGATGTCCGGTGGTGGTGTTGCTGCGGAAGCCAATCCACAATTCTTTGGAAGCATCCACAAATACGGGAATATCCAGGAACACCTCGTTCCACTCGTCGATGACAGGATTTTGAACCACCTGATCGACAATCATCATTTCGGGAGCTGCAATATTTCCACCCACCCAGGCGCGCACGGAATAGGTGCACGATGCCTCACGCGGGAGGAAAAGGATCCGGGTGAGGAATTTACCATCGTGTGCCAACAGGTCGGCAGGCTCAAAACGCTGTGCCACATCAAAATCAACCGGGCCGCCGGTTCCTACGCTATTGCCGGTATTTTGGCCATCCCAGTGCAGCCATGTTCCGGTGGTTACAGGGCTATCGGGTTCCTGCCAGCTCAACTGAATTTTGTTGTGGTCGTCCAGGTAGGTCAAATCTGTCGGAGCCTCACAGCTTATGTCGTTCATCACCACCACCACCGTTTGATCGTCGGTGAGTGTGAGTACGTTCAGGACGCGCTGATAATTGAGATGCGTAACGGCATACGGATAGGTGCCAGGTTCCGAAATGAAAGTAGCCAGGCCATCGACATCAGTAAGTAAACTCTGATTATCAAAAGTAACCATGGCACCTCTTATAGCGTTCGATTCGCTATCGATTACTTCAAAGGTAAGGGTGTAATAATGATTTAAAACCACTTCAATATTCATACTTTCACCAGCTACTACTATCTCATCAGAAACCGAAACCAGATCGTCGTAAGAAACAACGTACTGATAGGTTCCCGGCGTAAGACCGAAATCGAGCAGGCCATTTACGGTTTGTCCTGTGAAAACTTCATTGCCACCAAACAAAACACTTACCTGTGCACCATCAAGCAGCACACCTTTATCATCCAGAACCGTAAAGTAAAGCGCAACACCTTCGGGCATTACAAAATCAACTTCCGAAATGCCGGATTCGCCGGTGTAGAAATGTGCTTTTACGCCCGCCGTATGTGGGCCAGGCGTTACGCCGGCAAAATCATATTCAGCAGCCATCAGTCCGGTTGCTACTTCTGCATCATCCAGATAAACGGTAAATCCGTTGGCCGGAATGGCATTGTCGGCTTCTACACCCAGCAACAGGTCGTCCACCAGCATTGCAAAGCCGGTGTGCGTATGACGGATGGCAACAAATTTAGCTTCCGCCGGAATGGTGTAGGTAAATTTAGTCCAGTAGGTTGCGGTAGAAACATCACCGGTGATGTAAACAAAATTAGATAGATTGCTGGTTCCTGTCGAATAAGCAATTCTGAAAGTTTCCAGACCATAAGCATCATTCACCGACTTAGCGTAAAAAGAGAATGTGAACGGCAGGCTGTGATTTTGCTCCGGGCTGATGAGCCAGTTGCTGGTGTTTCCCTGAGCCGAAGCAAAAGCTGCAAAATATTGATTTCCCGAATGCGCTCCCCAGTAAGCCTCTGATAGCGGTGGCGTGGTGAGCGAACGGTTTAAGGTAATAAATCCAAACGGGTCGCCCGTGTGTGGGAACGAAATACCATTGATGGTTACCGTGGGTTGGTTGTCCTGATCAACCACCGTCCATTCGCCGATGTTTTCCGTAAGGAATGGTGCGTAGCCATCCACATTGTCGAATACCGGCTCCTGATTCCACTTGAAGTTTGCCACACCCGAAAGTTGTCCTTCCGTAGTTATTTCGAGATCATAAGGATCGAAAATGTTTTCGATCAGCTCGACGGTTTTTTCCAGAGCGATTTCTTCAATCATCAGGTCGATGTCCAGCTCCAGAAAGTCGTCGAAGCCGGCCAGCGTTATTTCCAGGTTATAGGTTCCTTTTTTAACATCCTCTATTGTCACACTTCCATCGGGACCTACCACGGCGTTGTAAATATCATTTACATTGCCGTTTTGGTTGATGAGTTTTACCAAGGCGCCTTCCGAAACTCCTGGCACGCCGGTATTGGTATTGACGATCAGCGTAAGGTCGAGCCGCATGTTTTTCTCTATCACATTCGATACAGCAATTGACGATTTTACGCCATTGGTGTATTCGGCTTCCACTCCATATTGGTATAGTCCGAAGGTTTTCTCATTCCATTGGGTATCCAAGTAGGAAGTGTCAAAAACCGGGGCACTGTTTATTTGTATCCAGTCGGGGCTGTCGAGCGCTTTGGTGAATACATTATAATGCATAAACGACTTGTCGGGCGATGCGGGGAGGTAAGGCAAAATTGCTTTGGGATCGCCAACCTCGAAGGGTTCTGTTGCCTGACAAATCGAAAGCAAACTTTCGTCGCTGGCAGGCACAGTTACGCTGGCTGCGAAGGGAGCAAACGATTTGACAGATTCGCCATAAACCAGGCCACCTGCTCTTACCATAATACTTGCATGCAGTGGTGGCGAAGTTCCGTTTTCCAAAGGATTGTACGAACCGAGGCCATTGCCCCATTGGGTTCGGGGTATCCATTCGTAGGGTTCGCCTACTCCATCGTCGTAGGCCAGCACCGTGTAATTGCTGTAGCCGGCAATTCCCACAAAGAATCCGTCACGGGCATCCACCGGTACGCTCAACTGATAGGTATTCCAGCCATAAACCTGTGGTATTTCTTCGATGAGCGCCAGTTGGTTTGTTTCGTCAGGAACACCATTTTCGGTAATGCCAAGAATAAGAATACGTACCATTGGTGAGGCCGGATAGCTTTCGGAAGGAAAATTAAACCAGGAAACATTATTTACAATGGCGTTGTACGGCCAGGCAGCACCACCAAAAATGGTTGGTGTTCCGGGAGTAATGAGCCGTCCGTCAACTACGCCATCATCATAACGGAACTCCATCGGATAAGGCTGTCCGGCTGCATACCAGGTGATAAGTGCATCGTCGCCCTGCTCTTCAGCATTTACAAGATTGGGAGCAGGCGCATTTTCGAGAATAGTAATGGGATCGAGCACATAATCAACGTCCGGTACAGCAATCGTGGCGATATAGGTTTGATACCCTTCGTAGGAAACTTCAATTTGATAGGAAGTTGATCCCCAGATTTCGTCAAAAACAAATTCGCCGGTTACCCCGGTAGTGGTTTCATAATCTTCCATACCAAAAATCTTCACCGTAGCAAAGCGCACAGGTTCTTCTGTATCGCTGGTATAAACGCTGCCCGAAAGTGCAATTTTTGTTCTGATACCAAGATAAGCGTTGCCTAGATTTTTGGTGCCACCGGCAGGCAGATTAACATTTTCGTAAACCTGATCAACATAGCCAAACTTGGAAACCGTTACCGTAAGGTTGCTTCCGGCCATGGCATAAGGGGCGCTGTAAGAACCCTGTGCATTGGTGTAAACCACGGCGGTGGCTTCAGGAAAATCAGGATTGAAAATTTCAACTTTCGCACCCTGCACCGGAGCATTGTCGGCCAGATAATAAACAGTTCCGCTCAGCGCACCTATTCCATTTCCGGTTTCAAACCTCAGGCTGGTGTTAGGATAATTGGTCACGGTTCCAAAATAGGCGGGAGCTTCGGGATTGATGGTTTGCCATCCCGTTTCATAGAAAGTTCTTGGGAAACCACTGGCTTCGGTGTAAGCAAACTTGGAAGGTTCGTTACTGCTACCTCCATTATAATAATAAACATTCACCACGAGGTTGCCGCCACCAGCGTAAACATAAGGCTCGGTAAGCTCAAAATCAACTTTTCCTATTCCTTCGTCAAAGTCCATCTTTCCGTCGAATACCAGTTTGAGCTGTGATGGCGGAATGTAGGCTCCATCAAGGCTGTTCTGTATGGTTTCTCCCATATAGATTTTGATGTTCCTTTGGTTCATATCTGCACCAAATTGTGTATAATAAGTAAGCCGTTCGATTACTCCTCCGGTATTGAGTTCGTTTTTATAATATAAACATTCTGTCAGGCTGGTGCTTCTCCAGATATCCTCAAAGTCGATGGGGTAGTAATTGGTGTATTCTGTTTCGGAAGATATTGGGAAATTGCCGATATTTTTAACTACCACGGAAGCCGGAATTACTTCAAGGGTAATCATGTCGCTGAAGTTGTTGTTGGGTTCCATATCTTCACTCCACACGATTTTTGCATAAATATCATAAACCCCGGCGTTGGCCATCGACAGCGGAATGGTGACAGTCGCAATCTCGCCTACCTCAAGTGCCTGTCCCGGCAGCGAGGCAAGTACTGTTTCGGTTCCGTTGATGTAGGCACAAATCTGTGTTTGATAAGCACCCGCAGCTACTGCACCCAGACCATAATTGGCAATCTTTACCTGGTAATTGCCTGTTGCATTTTTGTAAAGTAAGTCCGGACCGGAAAAGCCCAGCATCATTAGGTCGTTTGCGTAGCGATCGAGTACCGAGCCAAGCACGTCATCGATAACGCCCGGCCAGCACCACAACGAATAAAACTGAATTCCGATGTAAAATTTGTCGCCGTTGTACAAACCATAATCACTCAGGTCGTATGCTTTTTCGCCGTAAGTAATGGGAGGATCAACGATTTCGTCGATCATCACAAAATCAGAAACGTCGGTGCCGGAGGTGGAGAGACACACGCGCCACTTCTGGCCGGTCTGATTGGCCACCCGCTTGATGTAGAACTTAAACAAATCGCCGTCCTGCCATATCATTCGTGGGGTAATCAGCCAATCGTCGTAGCTGATTTGCGAGGGACTTCCTGCATACACATCCAGCGAGGCAGCGGCGATGCCGGTTCGTGGCGCCGTTTGTCCTGTGGGAACAAAGCCTGTATTGCGCAGCCAGCCTTTGGTGTCGTTATTATTATCGATCACCTTCCAGCCCAATGGCGGGAAAGTTTCTCCCTCAAATCCTTCGCGCAGTACGCCAAAGCGCAAGGCTCTGCCCGAAAGATCAACTGTTTTGCTTCCAGGGATGCTTTCGTCCATTTCAAAGGTTAGCAAGCCTTCTTCCAGACCTGGCTCGGTGGGTGCAAACTGAATCTCGAAGGTTTCTCTTTGTCCGATTGGCAATGCAACCGGGAAAGTGGCATTGATCACCACAAAGGCAGGATTGGTAATTGTAGCTCCTGTAATTTCCAGGATGCCGCCTCCGACATTAAGCACCTCTACAGTCATCGTTTTTGTGACGGAAGTTTCCACTTCTCCAAAATACAAAGAAGCGGGAGTGGTCTTGGCTTCGGGTTCGGTAGGTATGTCGCCGCTAAACCAAAGTTTGGTATTGGCACGCAAGGCAACCACACTTCCGGCGGGTAGCGCGTTGGGATCGTAAGGCGCGCTGTCGTTCCAGGCGCCTACACACATGCTGCCGGTAGTTACTGGTGTGGCCAGGAACACATCGCTGGTAGAGGTGTAGCCTGGTTTCTTCTCGATGATGGTTATAATCAGGTTGTCGGTATTATTATAGAAAAACGGATCAATTTCAACAAAAGAAAAATCATCTTCCTGCAAAACAACGAAAGGCCCATCATAAACTTTCGTAAATCCTGCCAATGGGACGCTGGCTGTAAGTTGGGTGAGTGAGGAGTGGGCGATCCAAACCTCTATTATATAATCAACGCTTGCCGATGGGCCGTTGTAATTGTAACCAACCCGGTTGATTGTTCGTCCGGGGATGTCGATTTCGCTTTGAAGATAAAGTGTTTGTGAAAATGAAAATCCATACCATGAATTAACAGGGATTTGATAGGTTTCATCAGTACCGTTTCCAATGATAGCGGACTCAAAGTAAATTCCTTTCCCTGTAAGGCTTACCTGACTATCGCCGCCGGCATCCATATCAAAAGTTAGGATGCCATTTTGCAGCTCTGTTGCTACAGGCATAAACTCGATGTCCAGGTATTGTGATTCATTCATGCTCAGGAAAATCGGGAAGGTGGCGTTCACTACCTGAAAAACCTCATTGTTGGTGCTAAAGCCTGAAATTTTTAGCGGATCAGCGCCTGTGTTTTTAATTTTCACCTGTTTTGTTTTCCCTGAACCCAGCTCAACAACACCAAAATCAAGGCTAAGCGGAGTGATTTCTGCGATAGCAGGGCCTGTCGGTACATCGTTGAGCCAGAGCTTGGTATTGGCACGGAAAGCAATTGGACTGCTTGCAGAAAGATTGGCGGGATTATAAGCGCTGCCGTCATTATAAGCATGCAGGCACCAGGAGAGTCCTCCCTCCACCGGGGTAGAATAAAAAACATCAGAAGGCGATGTGTAACCCGGCTTTTTCTCGATTACCGTGATGATCAGGTTATCGTTGTTGTTGTAGAAGAAAGGATCGATTTCTACAGACGAAAACGCGTTGCCCGGATTGCAAACCCACGTGCCGTCGTACACTTTAATAAAATCAGTAAGCTGCACGGTTTCGGTAAGCTGGGTAAGCTGGGTGTGACTCATCCAGATTTCTATTAGAAAGTCCAGGCCAACAGTGCTGCCGGCGTAATGATAACCCACCCGCTCAATCACCTTGTCCTGAAAATTTAATTCGGACTGGAAATAAAGCGTCTGTGTAAACGAATACCCGTAGTAAGGATTTATTGGGGTGGTAAGGTTGGTTTGTGTAGAAGTGCCAATCACCACCGAATCGTTGGGCATCATATCCGGCACAAAACCGCCGGAAGAAAGTTTTTCACTTGGCGTGGCTGCACCAGGCGGCAAGCCAACAACAAGCATGATCATCAGGATTGCAAGAATCCTGGCAGAAAAGCGTAGAAAATTTTTCATTTGTCAGGTGTTTTTAAATGTTTGTAAAAATTTATTTATTAAAAATGAAGATTGTCGGTTTTTGTGTCCATTTGCTAAGAATATCCGAGGGGCAAAATTAGATTGCATCATTGGATAATCAGCTACGTAAAACTACGTAATTTACAATTAAATTTTCCTGCGTAATAACCCGTATTTTGCACCACATCTCACTTTTAGCTATTTTTTCATTATTAATAAAGCCTACTTTTGTGCAACCAAGATATTATTTTATGTCCGGATCGTTTTTTCACAAACTTCATTTATGGGTTGTTGCAATGATTGTCATCCTGATAACAGGTGTTATAGCCATGCTATCGATTGACGAACAATCAGCTTCGGCAGCCGGATTTGGGCAGGAGAAAAATGTGGAAAGATCGGCTTCGGTGAAGAAATCTGATTTCAACGATAGCTTGTTTAAGGCCGCAATTCAGGTGTTGTACACCGATCCGGGACAGGCACGGGAAATCATCATGCGGGTGCTCGAAAACCCAAACGGAGTTGATTCAATCCTCCGGATTCGCTCCACCAACCTACTGGGTGCAACGTATCACCTACAGGCCAATTACAACGAAGCGCTTGCCACTTTTTACACCGCACTGGAGCTTGCGTTGAAATCAGGAAATACGCAAAGAATGGCTGATGTTTATAACAACCTGGGGACTTCCAGCTTAAAAATTGGCAACCACAAAGAAGCCATGGACTACTTCCTGAAATCTATTGAACAATACAGGCTGCTGAACGATACCATAAATACCGCAAGTACTTTCAACAACATTGGCCTGCTATACAAGGATATCGACAATCCTGCAAAAGCACGGATTAAATTTAATGAGGCACTTCAAGGTTTCAAATACCTCAACGATACCATAGGAATAGCCGCTACACTTAGTAATATTGGAATGCTGCTTAATGAACAGGGGCAATATGATTCTGCACTTTATTATCATCGGATTTCTATTGATCTTAACATCAAAAAAGATAACAAATATGGTTTAATAATCGGATACCAGGGTCTGGCCAATATTTATAATACAATGGGCCAGACCGACTCTGCCCTGGCGAACTATAACAAAAGCAAATCCATCGCACTTATCATCAACCAGCCATTTCAGATGGCTTTTTCAGATTTGGGTATTGCACACGCGTTTATTAAAGCAGGCAACCTTAAGGCAGCTATTTTGCATACTGATTCGGCCATGCTTATCGCCAACGAAATTGATAACATTAAACTTCAACAGGAGGCGCACGAAACCTATGCTGAAGCGTAT
The DNA here is from genome assembly GCA_009928785.1 of Clostridia bacterium. GTDB lineage: Bacteria > Bacteroidota > Bacteroidia > Bacteroidales > 4484-276 > SABY01. Next base: position 23,658 of record SABY01000046.1, read on the forward strand.
GAGGCGATGAAAAACACTAACAGGGCACTGGAGCACTTTCGCCTGGCCGGAAACCTCAAAGATTCGATGATCAACCAAACTAAGTTGCATCAGATTTATAATCTTGAGATTGAGCAACTCAGCCTGGCAAAGGAGGTTCAGCAACTGGAGATACAACGACAGGAGCTTTTGCTTAGCAAGAAAAACAACATCATCATCTTTATCGTTATCGCATTTCTCCTGGCCTTGTTTGGCTTTTATCTTCTTTATCTCAACCATAACCACCGCAAGGAGTCGAATACCCAGAAAATGATACTGTCGTTGACCGAGAAGAAATCGCGGGCTGCCGCCGAAGCCGAAATACAGGAACGCAAACGCATCGGGCAGGAGCTGCACGACGGGCTGGGGCAGATGCTTTCGGCAGCACGACTCAACATGAGTGCCCTGCAACAAAAAGAAGGCTTGCCACTGGAGCGACGCAAGGAACTCCTCGAAGCTGCCATCGAAGTAGTGGACGCCGCCTTCAGTGAACTGCGCAACATTTCGCACGACCTGGCGCCATCAGTACTCATGGCCAAAGGATTTGCCGGCGCGCTGAAAGATATGGCCGACCAGATTAATAAAACCAGCCATATCCATGTGCAGCTTCAGTTGTATGGCCTTAACGGAAAAATGGATTCCATCATCGAAAATACTTTGTATCGTGCACTTCAGGAGCTGCTTAGCAATGCTATCAAGCATGCCGACGCTTCTCTGTTTTCTGTTCAGATTGTGAAAGGTAAAGATGAAATTACCGTTATGGTAGAAGATGACGGAAAAGGTTTCGATGAGAAAAATATGCTCATCCTACCCGGTGGCGGGTTGAGCAATATCCGCTCACGTATCGAAAATCTAAAAGGCGATTTTTTTATTGATTCAATGAAAAACCGGGGTACCATCATTTCTATAGTAATCCCTCTTAGTAAAATTAATTATGTGCCAGAAACCTATACAAGTGCTGGTGGTCGATGATCATCAGATTATCATCGATGGCTTGAAGTCGATTTTGCAGGACGAAGAAACCGTGCAATTTGCCGGCGGAGCCAACACCATGCAGGAGGCACTCGATTTTATTGAGCAGCACCCGGTTGATGTGGTGGTGATGGACATCAGCATGCCGGGACATTCCGGAATAGAAATTACCCTGATTATTAAAGAAAAATATCCTGACGTAAAAATCCTTGCGCTCACCATGCACGATGAAATCGACATTATTGCCGACATGATCGATGCAGGCGCTTCGGGTTATCTGCTCAAAAAAGCCAATATGAACGAGGTGCTCGATGCAATCCAAACAGTGGCACGTGGCCAGCGCTACCTCGGCAACAAGGTGCAGGATATTATGATGGACGAATTCAGCCAACGCCGCTCCACCCGCCAACAACTCGAATACGAATCGCAACTGCTCACACCACGCGAAAAAGAAATCCTACAACTGATGCTTCGCGAATTTACCAACGAGAAAATAGCCGAAAAACTCTTTATCAGCATCCGGACCGTAGAAACCCACCGCCGCAACATCTTTACAAAAACCAACACCAAGAATGTGGTGAGCCTGATAAAATATGCCATGAAACACGGTTTAACAAAAAGCGAAACCGCCTGAATGAGTATGGTTTAATTTTTTTTATAAAAAACCTGATTGGAATAAAAACATTGGGTACTTTTGTTCGCTTTGTTGAAAAAGTTAAAACAACACTACTATGAGAGGTTTAATAGTGAATCGTCTGGATTATGGACGTATCAAAAAATATATTGAGCAGGCGCGTCAGTTGAGATCGATTAATGCTGCAGAATCAGAAAAGCTCCTGATAGAGCTTGAAAGTGCACAAATTATGGAACCGCAGGACATCCCATCCGATGTCGTTACCATGAATTCTATCGTGAAGGTGAGCTTCCTGAATAATAATAAGGAGGTACAGTTTCAGATCGTGTATCCCGACCAGGCAAAATTTAAAGAGCAGAAAATATCCATTTTTTCTCCCATCGCCACGGCGCTCATTGGCTACCAGGTAGGCGATGAAATAGAATGGGTGGTTCCGGGTGGCCTCACCAAGCTCCGTATCGACCAAATTATTTACCAACCCGAAGCTGCCGGCGACTACCAATTGTAAAAGCCTATCGCCAGAGAAATTTGCTCCACAAGGCGGCACATCATGCAAATTCACTTCGCTGGCAATACTGAGGCATAAAAAAAATCCATCCCTTTTAGGAGATGGATTTTTTAGGTTTTGAACTGCCAGGATTATTTTGCCTGATACACGTGTACATCCCTTTGTGGGAATGGGATAGAAATACCCTCGCGATCGAAGGCCTTCTTGACGTTTTCGATAAAATCGAAACGCATACCCCAAAGATTTGAAGACTCTGCCCAAAGACGCACTGTAATATTCACCGAGCTGTCGGCAAGTTCCGTTACGGCAACAAAAGGCTCCGGGTCTTGCAGGATGCGCGCATCAGCAGCAATCAGCGCCTTGATGATTTCGCGGGCTTTGTCCATGTCGTCGCCATAGCCAATGCCAAAAACCATTTCGGTGCGGCGTTGCGGCTCTACCGAGAAATTTGTGATTGGATTGGTTGACAGCGCTCCGTTGGGTACGATAACGGTGACGTTGTCGAGGGTTTTGATGATGGTGTTAAAAATCTGAATTTCGTGCACTGTACCCGTAAAACCTTGTGCGGTAATAAAATCTCCAATCTTGAAAGGCTTGAAGAGCACGATAATTACCCCGCCGGCAAAGTTTTGAAGCGTCCCCGACAAGGCCATACCTACGGCCAGACCGGCTGCTGCCAAAATAGCTACAAATGAGGTCATCTCTATACCTACCATCGAAATTACACTGATGATAAGCATGATCTTGAGCAGAATGCCCAGCACCGAATGCACAAACTGGCGCAGCGTCGCGTCGATGTTGCGGCGTTCCATGGTTTTGCCCAATGTGCGCATGATGATTTTAATAACCCAAAGACCTATAATAAGGGTAATAATGGCCAGCAGTAGTTTTAGCCCATAGGCAATTGCCATTGCTGTAAGGCTCTCAAGATTGAAATCGAAGTTTTCCATGTTTAGTAAATTTAATTTAAAAATTAACGAATGATTACAAGCCGTAGTAAAAGCCTCCGGCATTGTAAAGAAAAGCCGCTCCTGGTTTTGGAACGGCTTTATGAATTATCTTGTATGTTATTTTTTGAGTAAATCCCTGATTTCTCTCAGCAGCTCTTCCTCCTTGGTAGGAATAGGAGATGGTGGGGGCGCGGCAGGTTCTTTTTTCTTTGCCGAAGATATCGCTTTAACCACCAAAAAGATGGAAGCTGCGATAATAAGGAAATCCACAACCGTTTGTATGAAACTTCCATAATTAAGGGTTACCGCGGCTATTTCGCCCTGCGCCTCTTTGAGAACTACCTGGAGGTCGGTAAAATCGGCTCCGCCCAATAGAAATCCTATCGGAGGCATCAGTACATCGGTTACAAAGGAGCTGACGATTTTGCCAAATGCGGCACCAATGATCACTGCCACGGCAAGGTCGATTACGTTGCCACGCATTGCAAATTCTTTGAATTCTTTAATTATGCTCATAAAAATGTGTTTTTATTAATTTGTAAAGTGATTAAAAATTATATGCCAGCCCCAGCCCGAAGGTTTGGAGTACCTGTAATTTTTCGTTGGGAACGGGTTTGCTTTTGCCACTCAATACATCGCGGTCGATAAACACATCGCCAGGCATGTAAGCCAAATGCACAAAAACATTGGCCGACAGCCAGGAGTTAAGTTTGTAATTCACAAAAGTCTGCCAGTTCATATCCAGCGGCAGCTTATCATCGGGTATATTATTATCCTGCAAATAGTTGTAAAAAAGGTTGAGCCGCGATTCGAGCGTGAGGTCTGTTTTGATTTCCTTTTTAAAATAGAATTCAACAAAGGCACCCACTTTAATTTTCATGTTCTCGCCATCTTCTATTTTTGTGCGCACACCATCTATCGTATCGTAAGTGGCAGCATCTACGCCATAAGCACCCACATCGGCCAAATCCTGATCCAGCACAAAGGTGGTACGCGCGGTAATGGGCGTCATCAGAATGCTGAAATATTCCACCGGCTTGTAAAGCAGGCCGGGAGCTATGGTAAGATAAGCCGGCGACATAAATTTAGAAATCACCGTACTGTCGTCGGGATAGTTGTAGCCATTGGCAAATTGCGTATTGAAGTTGATTTGTCCGGTGGCGCTCCAGTTTTTCGAAAACTTCTGATTAAACTGTGAGATCAGCTCGATGAGGTCCTCGCTCTTGCGCGCATGTTTATCGCTTTCATTTTTCAACATGCCATACTTCAATGTAAGGGCATTGTTGTTTGAGAAGTTGCCGTTGGTGTAGTCGGCAAAGAGTTTTCCCAGGGCGGAAACGGCAACAGAGTTTTCGCCTCCGGCAGTCCAGTTGGAGAAGCTTGCCTGGTTTAATGTTAAGCTGGTCACCCCGCTAATTTTCCATCCTTGCAAGGAATCGGGAGCGTTCTGGGCGGTCACAGTGGCGGATACAAACACCGCCAGTAGGAGTAAGATTCTTTTCATTAAATTGTGTAATTTAGATTAGACATGCGGGATTAACAACCAATAGGTATTCTTGTTTAGTGCCTAACGGATTTTAAAACAACAACAAACAACACGTGCCCTGAGTTGGTTTCGACTGTTTCGGCAGACTCAACAAACTACCCACAGACTTTCGAGCGTCTGCAAGACCTCGGAAGGTCTTAACCTGAGCGAAGGGGAACAACGAACAACGATTAACGAACAACGAACAACGAACAACGAACAACGAACAACGAACAACGAACAACGGAAGGTCTTAACCTGAGCGAAGGGGAACAACGAACAACAAATTTAACGTTTCTATGTCCTCCTTCGTCGGACGATAGAAAGTTGCTAACTACCCA
>SABY01000177.1 GCA_009928785.1 Clostridia bacterium
CGCTCTTCATCCGTCTTATGAATGAAACTGGGAAAACTTCCTTTGCGTTCGGCTTGATTCTTTGGGTCAAGAATTGCGTGCATATCATCATACAACTCATCGTAGTGAACCACCCTGCATACTTCATCAAGCGATTTGCCAGTTTCCAACGATTCTTTGATTTCTCTGTCAAATAATTTCTTTTTCAGAACAAGACCTTGCGAAATTTGCCCAGCGAGTTTGATAGTCTTGATACGAAAACACTCTTCTAGCAACTCGCCACTTTTATGCCAGCACTTGTAAGATGATTTGTGCAAGAAATTGTACCGCTCATCATTGACGTTCTTCAATGCCGCGTCTGCCTCAAAAAAGATAATCTCCTCGCCAGGAGTAAATTCATTCTTCGGCACAACGCATTGCCAGCCATCAATGCAAGCCAATTCAACGCGCTCTGCGTTGGGAATGCTCTCGATATTGCCGATTTGACGAATAGTAACAAATTGTCTGCTCATGTCAATCTCCTTGTTTGCTAAAGGCACTTCCATTCTATTTGATACTTAATATGGCGCCAGATTGGTAGAAAGTCAAGTCGGCACGGCGTATTTTTTGAAAATAATCCCTCCCTTACCTCAAAGGCATTCAATGACCCGTTGCATTCGACTGACACGGACAATAAAAAAGCAGGTATGGACTTTGTTTCCATACCTGCTTGGCATTACCCTTTTGCTCGGAACTACTCAGCCATAACCACTTTCTCGTTCGGAATGCACGCCAAGCCCTCCGCGACGGCGTCTTCGACGGAATAGACGCCATAGCAGCCGTCAGTCACTTCGCACTTTTCGTCGAGGTCGTTGTCGTCAATCCCGACGGCGTTCGCAAAGACTTGGAAGCCATAGACTTCGCCGTTGATGTACTTGCTGTAAGTATCAATCTCGTTTTTCAATTCTTTCTCGACCCTTGCGACGATTTTCTTGGTAATATACTTGCAATCGTATGCCTTGCATATGTCGTCGGCAAAGGCGCAGATGTAGCCCGCGAGACCAGCATCCCATCTGTCGTTGAACGGATAGCTCGCATTGCTGGTAGACAACGCAACGCCAGAATGCTCGTATTTGTAGACGGGCAATTTAACGCGCGCTTTTTCGATATCGTCCCGTTCGCATTCCTTGACGCACACGGAGCGCGTGTCCAGATGCAACTTGCCGAGATTTTCCCAGTCACGGGGGTTTTCGGGTTCGCAATCATACACGACTTTCACGGCACAAGTGCCCTTGCGAACAATTTTCACGGCGTCCAACATAGCAATTCTCCTATTGGTGGTTGACGGTACTGCTTGTTGCAATCTTCTTGCAACACTAATAACATAGCGCCTCTTTGTAAGAATACAAGTCGTTTCGCGATACTTTTTTGATATTTTTCATCCCAGTCTACGACCGACATTGGACAGATAGGCATTCAATGCATTGCGCCATGGGACGACGCAAAAGCAAAAAAATCAATGGTGGCGTAGAAACAAAAAAGCCGTACGGCTTGGCAAGGGCTGTTAGTCCTTAGATATTGACAAAGTACCATTCGATTTCGTCGTCGTCATTGCAGTACTCAAAGACGCCCTCCCAAATGCGCACCATCATCTCGTCGGGGATAATCTTGCCTTTGTTGTCATAGAAATTGCCAATGACTTTGTGGCTGTCGATGAGATAATCGACTTGCTGGACGAACTTTTCAATGCCGATGCGCCGAATGTCGCCGACGGTGCCGATATCGCCGATTGGCACGCTGTCGATGCAAATCTTGTCGGTATTGCCATTGTAATCGTCGCAACAGTCATAACTTTCAAACTCGTGAATTTCGTCCATGACGGCGTTGATACCAATGGTCAGAATATGCATGGTCGTTGCTCCCCGTGTGATGTTACTTCTCAAAAACTTCCCGAACAATGGCGTCCCAAACTCCGTTGGGGACATTGTCGGCGCTGGCATAACCCCGTGGAGTGACTCCACGGGTGTCAAACGCCCTCGCGGGATAACCCACCACTGTGAGTTTTTTTGCAAACTCCTGCGCTTGCGCGAACGTACAATCTGACCCAATCATTTCTTCGTCAAGGTAGATAATTTCGTTTTTCATTGTCTTTTCTTCCATTCTGGTCTATGGACTATACCACTGCAACAGCTATACCATAGCACGGATTTCAATGATTGCAAGTCGTTGCAATAAAAAGCTGGTGGTTTTTACGCCACCAGCTCCGTTGGACTGGCTTACATGCCTTTCAGCATAGCCCTTGCCTCGGCTTTGCTTTTCTGCCGATTGTACTGCTTCTTGCTGCCGACAACACGCGTAGTGGGATTGAACTCCCACGTATGCCGCGACAGGTCGTGGGGATTGACTTTGTCCAGCGTGAAAGAAAATGTGGTCTTCGACATTGGATGCTCTCCTGTGGTTTGCGAGTTGGCGTGTTGGTCTTTCCCTCTCAACGTCAATTAACATAGCGCCGATTGGTGTAAAGTCAAGGCGTCTTGAAGAAAAAACATGAAAAAATTCTCCAGTCGCACGACGAAGTAGTCTGTGGTGGGGCATTGAATGCCTCCGGGTGGAAGCCATTGACAAAAATAAAAAGCCGTCGTACGCGAAAGTACGACGGCTGGCTCGGGTCGGCGTGGCTCTACGGCATTACTACGTACTCCTCGCCTTCAAGCTTGAGTTTCCGAATGTTATCGACGTGGCACTCGCGGTAGCTTTTGATTTGGGAGTCATAGAAGCCGAAAATGCCCCTGTGGCGCCTGCTGGCGAAGCACTCGCCCGTGCCTTTTGGAGCAATAGCCGTATTGCTCGGGTTGTGCACGCCCGTCTGCGCCAGTGCTTCGCGTTCGTATGATACCAGCCCTCCACAATGAGGACAGACTGCCGGGCGTTCAAGAAGCCACTTCTTGGACTTCTTGTTGCACGACAGGCATTTGGGTTCAGCACGGGCAAAGACCAGGCTGAAAAACCTGCCGTGGTGGATATTGTTAATAACCACTTCCAGCTCTGCGCGATTAATTGTCTTCATGTCGGTGACTCCTTTGTTTTGCACTATCTATAATATAGGTTGCTTCCCGAATATTGCAAGTCATTAAGTACGATTTTTACAAAAAGTTCTCGCCGACACCATGTGGCATTCAATGCCCCAATTTCTACACAAATGCTGGCAACGAAAAAATCCACCGTTTTCGGGATAGCAGTTCCCCAAACGGTGGATTTTTTTCGTGGGGGATTGCTCCCCCACTTTTTTGCCACGCCTTAGAACGTCTTGGCAAGCGCATTGCCGTTTCGCTTGTCGAAAAAGACGACCTGGACAGTCGGCGTCAAGTGCAAGCCGTACTCAGGCATGATACTCCCGACAATCCACTTGCGACCGTCGCCACGCTCGCGGTCTTTCCAGTTGTGGGGAATACGCATGGTCTTTGCGACCTTGCCGTTGACGACCTTGAGAAGACGATTGCGGTCCCAATCGCGCATGACCTCGACGGTGACGGGCTTGTTGCTCCAAACGCGACGGAAACCGGTGGTGGCGAACAGGCATTGGTGATTGGTGGTGATTTCAGCAGCAGTCATGGTGGTAACTCCCGTAGTTCTAAAGGCACTCGACGCACGAGGGAAACCGAACTGGCGACTAACTCAATCGCCTTTTCTCTCGCAACAATCATTAACATACACTCCGAAACGGAAAAAGCAAATGGATTTTATGAAAAAAGTGAAAAAGTTTTTGCCAGACAGACTGCCGGACAGCAAGTGGGCATTCAATGCCACCACACAGTCTTGTCCTCAACGAATGACGTGAATTATTTTTAACTTTTTATAGTGGATAGCTTGTATTCCGTCATATCGGAACTATAGTATTGTTGTTGGTAGAAAAACAAAATACAATTCCTTAATGAAAGGGCTGATAAATGAACTACGTAGAAGCATACAAAGCAGTGGTGGCTGAAGGCTTTAGCCACGAAACGGCATTGGCGGTCAATCTCGGACTGCTTCTCAATGTCAGCAAGCCCTTTACCATGGAAAACTTGGAGAAAGTCGGCTTGTTTTGGAACGAGCTGAAAGAAGAGATTCGCAACGCTCTTGCTCTTACCGAGCAATTCACACCAGAGGTGGTCGATGAAGCCATCGCCATTGTCGGCGCATGGTACGACTACGACCTCAATAAGGTCGTAGGCGATGGAAAAAAGACCATCCACGAGTGTATGAAAGAAAACACTTGGATATGAAGAAAAGATTGGGGGATTACACGGAAGCAACGACGGAAGCCGTGTGGCGACAATGCCCACACAGATTTTTCGTTTCAAGCCTCAGACGCCACAGGAGGCATTCAATACCTCCCGTGGCGAAGTCCTCGCTACGCAAAAAATAAGGTCGGGAGCATTTTGCTCCCGACCTCTTCGCCTTTCGTTATGCTACCACGCCACCAAAATCATTTTTCTCCAAGAATGCTTGTCAGAAGTCCCGTCGGGATGATGCCGTAATTGCCCTCTTCAGTAATGCAGGTGGCGCCCTTTGAAGAAATCGCAGCAATCTCCACGCGCATACCAGCAGGGACTTTCTTGACGACCAGGCTGTTGGCAAACACGTACGTGACTTGGCTGTCCTGCTTCGTCGCAAAGATGTCGCCAGCCTTGTATGAATATTTCGTTGACCAGAACATTGTCTTCTCCTTTGCTTGTGTTTTGCTTGTGTCTAGTGGGGGCTACGACAAATACAGTAGTGCCTCAAACAAAAAAAGCAAACGGAAAAGCAAATTATTTTTAAGTTTTCTATTGCGTTGCATTCAATCATCACACTACCACTACCACCGTCAATGAAAAAATATCGCAAAGCCCTTTGACAAACGCAAAAGTCGCACTACAATAATGGCATGGTCACAATCACAACCGGCACGAAAATAAAAATCAAAAAATTATCGCAAAGACAGTTGACAAACGCAAAACCAATGCTAGAGTATTGAGTGTCGCCTCCAAAAGTGTGTGTGTCTCATGCTCAACTAGAAAGGATTGCTACAATGTCAGAACAGTTCAAACTCTTCGCTTCCACCGTCAATGCCACCTCCAATACCGAAGAGGAAAATAACGCGCTGTTCGACGCCTATGCCAATGGCAATAAACAAGCCTACGACCAGCTCGTCCTCGGCAACCAGGCGTTGATTTTCAAAATCGCTCACCAAATGCCCAAGTTGCTCGACTTTGAAGACCTCGTGCAACAGGGCAATGTCGGTCTCGTGCAATGCATTGAAGACTATGCCAAAAAACGCAATACCTACAGCTTCGGTATGCACGCGGGGCTGTGGATTAAAACGGCAATGCAATCGGCGCTGGAGGGCAATCGCATTGTCCGTACCAAAAAGTGGTATCGCATGACCGAAGAAGAACGCGTAACCTACGCCATGCACGAGAGCCTGAACGAAAAAATCGGCGACGGCAATGGCGAATTCGCCGATAGCATCCCCGACGAAAGAAACGCGCCCAACGAAGAAGTCACGAAAAACGACAGCATGAACGCAATGCTCAATGCGCTCGAACGCCTCGAAGAACGCGAGAAACTCGTTGTCAAAGCGCATACGGGAATTGGCTGTGAAAAAGTCACGCTCGCAGAAATTGCCAAGAAACTCAATTTGACACACGAGCGGGTGCGCCAAATCGAAGTCGTGGCATTGCAAAAATTGAAACGCGCTCTCGAAAACTAAAAGAGCTTAACAAAAGCCCCACAAAACGCACACAAGCAATCCGTGGGGCTTTGCCGTATCTTCACACCCTCGCATGACAAGCGCGCTGTAATCGCTTGTAAATGGGCTTTGCGAACACAACTAAAAACACTACCAAACTATCGTCGCCTCGTACCAAGATTATGACATTCAATGCCACCGGAGACCAGTGGCAATTACACGACGTGAATGCAATTACACGACGTGAATGCAATTACACGACGTGAATGCAATTACACGACGTGAATGCAATTACACGACGTGAATGCAA
>SABY01000178.1 GCA_009928785.1 Clostridia bacterium
GGGCTGGCGCTGATGCTCATTGCGCTGCCACTGTCGAAGTTTCTGATGAGTGTGTCGCAGTTTGGGCTGGTGGCAGTGTGGCTTCTCGACAAAGACATTCTGAATAAGTGGCGCCGGTTTTTCCGGAATCCAACCGCCATGCTTTTGGTATCTTTTTTCTTGCTTTACGTTGTCGGATTATTGTGGACCACCGATTTCGATTATGCGCTCAAAGACCTGCGCACAAAGTTGCCGCTGCTGGCGCTGCCCGTTATTATTTCCACTTCGCCACGCGTTGGTCGCGGTTTGTTTTATTGGCTGATGCTGCTCTTTATTGCCGCCAATGTGGTTGGCACCTTTTTTAGCATGCACGAGCTGCTCACCAAAGAGATCGTAGAAATCCGTAAGATTTCCCTTTTTATGTCGCACATTCGCTTTAGCCTCAATATTTGCGTAGCCATTTTTGCGGGGCTTTACCTGGTTTTCGGTGTGCGCTTTTTTAACCTTTGGGCGCGGATCGTCATATTTGCGGCTGTGGTTTGGCTGGCCATCTTTCTGGTCATTCTCGAATCGGTTACTGGCATCGCCATTTTATTAATAACCATGGCATTGCTTGCGCTGATATTTGTTTTCACCAGCCGCAGCCGGCTTTTAAAATACAGCATTCTGACTGCACTATTGGTTGCTGTCGTGGTTTTATTTTTCTATATCCGCACACTCTATCTTGAGTACATTCCTGATGAACCTTTTTTACATCCGGGACTGGAGCAGACTACAAAACTCGGCAATCCTTACCACCACGACACCACGCTAAAAGGTGCCGAAAATGGCCACTGGGTTGGGCAATACATCCAGATGACCGAGCTTCGCACCAGTTGGCAGCAGCGCAGCAGCATCCCCTTCGACAGTCTGGACGCCGGGGGCAACTATGTGCGCTTTACGCTCATCCGCTACCTCACCAGCAAAGGGCTGCGCAAAGATGCCGAAGGAGTAGCTGCCCTCACCGATGCCGATATCCGATACATCGAAAAAGGCTATGCCACCGTTTACCAGCCCGTCGAAACCAGCTTTACCAACCGCATTCGCACCATCATCTGGGAGGTGATGCTGTACAAATATTCGGGATACCTCAGCGGACATTCTGTGGCGCAACGCATTGAGTTTTGGCGCGCCGGTTTTCACATCATCTTCAACAACTTTTGGCTGGGAACCGGTACCGGCGACATCAGGCAGGCTTTCCAAATCGCTTACCAGGAGATCAACTCACAACTGGAGCCCCAGTATAGGTGGCGCACCCACAACCAATATTTCAGCGTGTTGGCCACACTGGGTATTTTCGGATTGCTGTGGTTTCTCTTTGCCCTCATCTGGCCAGGGAAAATCCAGCGCATGTACACCGACTATTTTTACCTCGTCTTTTTCTGTATCCTCACCCTCTCTATGCTCACCGAAGATACCATCGAAAACCAGGCGGGTGCTACCTTCTTTGCTTTCTTCATGTCGTTTCTTTTGCTGGCGCGCAGCCATAAAGATCATTTTTTTAATCTCAAATCATGACACTTGAAAATCTACAAAATAACTTGCCTGACGAAATGTGGTATGTGGTGGTAAATCCCAATGCCGGCAACCGAAAGATAGCGCGCGACTGGGAGAAAATCCAAAAGATGCTGGAGCAGGCAGGTTTTGATTTTGAATACGTGCTCACCGAGCGTATGCTCCAGGCGATAGCCCTCACCACGCAGGCTGTACAAAGAGGCTTCCGCCGGTTTATAGCCGTAGGCGGCGATGGCACCTTCAACGAAGTTGTTAATGGTATTTTTACGCAAACAGAAGTACCGGCTTTAGATTTTACAGTAGGCATCATCCCGGTGGGAACGGGCAACGATTGGGGTCGGATGTTCGGCATTCCCGCCGACTATCAGCAGGCTATTGATGTGATAAAACAAGGCAAAACCTTTGTTCAGGATGTAGGTGTTGTTACTTATCGTGATAACGGTTCCGGCTCCACCCGCTATTTTGTGAACATTGCCGGGATGGGTTTTGATGCCATGGTTGCCCAAAAAACCAACCAACAAAAGGCCGAAGGTAAGGGCGGCACCTTTTCTTATTTTCTAAATCTTTTCACCAGCCTGTTTGAATACAAGCCGCGCATCATCGAAGTCACCATCGACAGCACGCGCTACAGCTTCAACATTTTTAGTATGAGTGTGGGCATCTGCCGCTTCAATGGCGGTGGCATGAAACAACTGCCCCGTGCCATCCCCGACGACGGCCTGCTGGACATTACTGTTATAAAAAAGATAGGATTAGGAACTTTGCTGGCGCAACTGCGCAACCTATACACCGGCACCTTTATCAAGCATCCGAAAGTGGCCATTTTCACTGCCCGTAAGGTAACCGTACAAAGCCGCAAAAAAGGCTTTATGATGGAAGCTGACGGCGAAAGCCTGGGCGAGGCGCCACTGGAAATAACGCTGCTGCCGCGCGCATTGCGAACCATTATACACACGGCTCCGTGACCGGACCGACATTAAAATCGGAGCAGGCAAATGGTTAAGGTTTGCATCCTGATTTCCCTAATTAAACACTGACCAACTTTATCGCAATTCAGCCATCCACCGCTGGTTACATTATCTTGCGCCGCCGCGTGCGTTGTTTGCTATCTTTGTCCCGAAAAAATTATAGCAAATACATGCACTGCTTCACACCGATTATTTAGCTTCAATGCAAGCCTTACACACTACACCATGACGACAGCCTCCTCTCCCAAAGAAATCTACACCGAACTTCTGAGCGATTATCAGCGCAAGCTACAAAAAGCCACCGGTCGCACAGCACGCATCAGCGCATTGCGGGTTGCAATTTTTCTGGTGGGTATGGTGGCGATTTATTTCTCGGCAGGCATCTCGGCGGCGACTGTTGTTATTGTAAGCGTTGTATTTGTAGCGGCGTTCATCCTTATTGTGTTGCAGCACCAGCGCGTGCATCACCAGGCCGAAGAGTTGCAGCGGCTCGTTACCATCAACAGCAACGAGCTAAAGGCGCTGCAGGGCGACTACAGCAGCTTTGGCGACGGGAAGCAATTCGTGGAGCCTGGCCATCCCTACGCCGGCGATCTGGATATTTTTGGCGCCGGCTCTATTTTTCAATACATCAACCGCACCGCCACCTCGGTGGGGAACGCGCGTTTGGCGCAATGGCTCGCCACGCCATGCCACTCCGTTTCAGAAATAAAAGCGCGGCAGCAGGCTGTGGCCGATTTAAAAAGCCGGCGCGCCTGGCGGCAGCAGTTTCAGTCGGTGGGAATCCGCATAAGCGAAGAAACCAAAGATACCCATGGGCTGCTCTCGTGGCTCCGTAAACCAGCGGAGTTTGGCAGCAATTTGTACCGCATCTTGATAGTGCTGGCGCCCATTGCAGGCGCGGCCATGGTGGCGCTGCTCGTGGCCGGCGCGGTAAGCTTCCAGCTTTTTATTCTCTACATGTTTTTGCCGTTGGGTTACGCTTTCGCTAAAGCTAAAAAAGTGCACCAAAGCCATGAACTGCTAAGCCGCCGCGGCGAAGTTCTGCAAAAATATGGGCGCCTGCTGGCAATGATTACGGCTGAAAACTTCGATAGCATCCCACTTAAAAACCTGCAAAATGACCTCACCGCGCAGCATCATTCGGCGCAGGCGTTGCATAAGTTGGCGAAGATAACGCAGGCCTTCGACAGCCGGCTTAACATTTTTGCCTGGCTGCTGCTCAACTATTTTGTGTTGTGGGATATCCTGCAGGCTCGACGCCTCGAACGCTGGCGCCTGCACTACCGCAAGCATGTGGAGCAGTGGCTCGACATTGTGGCGCAGGTTGATGCGCTGAGCAGTCTGGGAAATTATTGGCACAACCGTCCCGACTTTATCCTACCGCTTCCCACGGAAAAGGCTTTTGTGCTACAGGCAAAGGATTGCGGCCATCCGCTTATCAATCCAGACAATCGCGTGGACAATCCGATGAGCTTCGACAACTGGCGTCAGTTTTTTATTGTCACGGGCGCCAACATGGCCGGCAAAAGCACCTACCTGCGCACCGTCGGCATCAACTTTATCCTGGCTATGGCTGGCGCTCCGGTGTGCGCGTCGGAGTTTACGTTTTCGCCGGCCGAAATTTATACCAGTCTGCGCACCACCGACGACCTGCTGAAAAGCGAATCCTACTTTTTTGCGGAGCTAAAGCGCCTCAAAACCATCATCGACCGGTTGGAGGCCGGCGCCAAATTGTTTATCATCCTCGACGAAATTCTCAAAGGCACCAACTCTGCCGACAAACAGCAAGGCTCCAAAGCATTGCTGCGCAAACTGCTGCACTACGAAGCCTCCGGCCTCATTGCCACCCACGACCTGAGCCTGGGCGAGCTTGCCAAACAGCATCCCGCCAATATCACCAACAAACGCTTCGAGGTGGAAATCGTCAACAACAACCTCATCTTCGATTACAAACTGAAAGAGGGCATCTCCCAAAATCTCAACGCTACCTTCCTGATGCGCCAGATGGGGATCACGGAGTAGGTTGTTTGGTAGGATGCTAATAATATTTAAAAATTAACAACTATGGATTTAAAACCTATCAAAACAGCGGCGGATTACAGAGAAGGGTTGTGAAAAGAATAGAAGAACTTTTTGATGCAAAACCTGGCACACCGGAGCGTGATGAACTTGAGATTCTTGGATTGATGGTTGACGCTTATGAAAACAAACATTATCCAATTGAAGCATCTAACCCGATCGAAGCAATAAAAATCAGGATGGAAGAAATGCAACTTAAACAAGTGGATTTGATTGCTGAAATGGGTGGCAAAAGTAGAGTTTCGAAGGTACTGAACCGTAAACGCAGATTAACCCTTGATATGATTAGAAAATTGGCGCCGCGATTAAATTTATCAGCAAATCTTTTGATTAAGGATTATTAATACGGCCAATGAAAGCAAGGCATCAAAACATTTATAGAAACGGCTCACTGGGGCATGCCGCAGCTAGTTGTGCATTTGGTTTTTAACAGCAATAATCGAAAACAGCACCAAACAACAAGTGATGACCCGGCGGCGCCATCATGTTTTCCGGCCAAAAGCAAACCCACACCCGGAATTTAAAAAAAAGTACTTTTGTTCAAATGATTTAACGACATGAGCACAACAGAATTGAAACATTTATTAAACGAACAACTGGCGCAGATGGACATTCAAACAACAAAACTAGAATTGCTGAAAATCATTTTGGAAAATGAGGATTCTGAATTTATCCAACGAGTTTCTGATTTTGTTAGAAAAGAAAAACCTGACTTTTGGAATGAATTAAGTCTATCTGAACAAAAAGAGATAAAAAAAGGAATTGATGAATTGGATAATGGGAAGAGAGTTTCATATGAGTCTTTTTTAAAGAAAATTTCTTGATGAATGAAAGTATTTTTATCCGAACTTGCCGAATCAAAGCTTTTGAAATTATCTGAATATCTGATAGAAAATTGGAATCTAAAAGCCAGAGATGATTTCGTAATTAAGCTGACGGAAAAGATTAATCAAATATCTGTTCAGCCTGAAAGTTGCCCAAAATCATTGGAAATTAATGGTCTTTATAAATGCGTTGTAACAAAACAAACGACTTTTTATTACAGAATACTAAGCGAGCAAAAAGAAATAGAAATAATAACAATTTTTGATACGAGACAGCATCCTGATCAACTAAAAAAAGACATTAAATGGTAAAAGTACCGATCATCGTCCGACTCAATTTTGAATAAATCATATGTAATTGGGCTTTACATGTTCAGAGAAGAAACTTTTAGTAATAAAATAATCGAAATTCGAAAGCCTTTCAAAAACAGTTTAGAGGCAATCATGATTCAACCTGGCTACAAATATTCATTCCTGGATTTTTCAAAAGTGGAAAATTCGGAAAGCTCATCCTGGATTCATCAGGAA
>SABY01000179.1 GCA_009928785.1 Clostridia bacterium
CGCTGGAGCGAAAGACGGGATTCGAACCCGCGACCCCGACCTTGGCAAGGTCGTGCTCTACCAGCTGAGCTACTTTCGCATTGTTTTAGGGCGGCAAAAATAAAATCTTTATTCTACTTGACAAAGCATTTTTTGTAATTTTTTTTCAGGATTTTTCTATCCATTGAAAGCTATGCTGTTACCATAATAAATTTCTTTGAAAAAGAATTGGTTGCCGCCAAAAAACTAAAAATTGGGCTTAATCTTAAATTTCTGATAGAATCTGTCGATGTGTTCTACGGCATCTTCGGCGGTGTCAACCAGGCGGAACAAGCGCATGTCGCCCTCAGCGATCATTCCTTCATCCAGCAGTTGCTCTTCAACCCAACTGATGAGCCCCTGCCAATACGATTTTTTTACCAGCACCACCGGAAAGCGCACCATCTTGTGGGTTTGTATCAGCGTGATGGCTTCAAACATCTCGTCGAGCGTGCCAAAGCCGCCAGGCAGCACGATGTATCCCTGCGAGTATTTCATAAACATCACCTTGCGGATGTAGAAATGATCGAAGGTGATCAGCTTGTCGGGATCGATAAACGGATTGGAGCGTTGTTCGTGTGGCAACGTTATGTTTAGCCCCACGCTTTTGCCACCGGCAAAGTGGGCGCCTTTGTTGGCAGCTTCCATGATGCCAGGCCCTCCGCCGCTGATGATGCCAAAACCTTTTTTGGTGAGCAGATAAGCAATTTCTTCGGCCAGTCGGTAGTTGGGCGCTGCTTCGTTGGTACGTGCCGAGCCAAAAATAGAAACGCACGGCCCAATGCGCGCCAGCTTTTCAAAGCCGTCCACCATCTCCGACATTACTTTAAAAACTGTCCAGGAATCGTTGGTCTTGGTCTCGTTCCAGTTTTTGGGCTCAAAGGCTTTTTTTACAGCATCCTCAAATTGTTCGGGAACATGGAAGGCATCTTCTTCGTTTATCATTTTTTTAATGTTTTACTTTTAATAACTCTTCTATTTTAGGCGCTTAGCGCAATATCTTAGCAAAATTCAAAATCCAACAAAAACAAAAAAACAAATAAATCGCAACACTGAAAAATCAATATCCAGACTGTTTCGATTTTTGAATATTGTTCTTTGGAACTTATTTGTCATTGTTTACACCGGCCATCGGCGGTTGTAATTTAGAATTTCGTTTTAATTTCTTTTGGCTTCGTGTCCGTTAAGCTCGTGTTTCAGGAAGCTCCACGTAAAACCCTGCTGCTGGGCGGCAATTTCTTCGGGGGTTCCCTGTGCCACGATCTCGCCACCGCGCGTGCCTCCTTCCGGACCCAAATCGATGATGTAATCGGCCACTTTTATTACATCCATATTGTGTTCGATGATCAGCACCGTGTTGCCTTTGTTGGTGAGTTTGTCGAGCACTTCGAGCAGCACTTTCACATCTTCAAAATGCAGACCTGTGGTAGGCTCATCCAAAATATAAAGTGTTTTGCCGGTGTCGCGTTTGGAAAGTTCGGCAGCCAGCTTTACGCGCTGCGCCTCACCACCCGAAAGCGTGGTCGATTGCTGACCCAGCGTGATGTAGCCCAGCCCTACCTCTTTGAGTGTTCGTATTTTTTGGATGATAGAAGGAATGTTTTCAAAAAATTCCACCGCCTGATTGATGGTCATGTTCAGTATGTCGTTGATGGATTTTCCCTTGTAACGTATTTCCAGTGTTTCGCGGTTGTAGCGGCGTCCGTTGCACTCTTCGCACGGCACATGCACGTCGGGCAGAAAGTTCATCTCTATCACCCGTACCCCGGCGCCCCTGCATGTTTCGCAGCGTCCGCCCTTTACATTAAACGAAAACCGTCCGGGCTTGTAGCCGCGTATTTGCGATTCGGGCAACGAGCCAAAAAGTTTGCGGATTTCGTCGAATACTTTGGTGTAGGTCGCAGGGTTGCTGCGGGGTGTTCGTCCGATGGGTGACTGATCGATTTCTATCACTTTGTCGATATGTTCCAATCCTTTGATCGACTGATAGGGTAGCGGTTTTTTCTCGCTGCGATAAAAGTGGTTGCTTAGGATGGGATAGAGTGTTTCGTTGATGAGCGTTGACTTGCCGCTGCCCGACACGCCGGTGATGCACACGAGCATTCCCAGCGGGAGCTTCAGTGTAACGTCTTTCAGGTTGTTGCCGGTGGTATTTTTTAATAGGATAAAATCCCCATTGCCTGGCCGGCGTGTTTTGGGGATGGCTATCTCGCGCGTTCCGTTCAGGTACTGGCAGGTGATGGTGTGGCACGCCTGCATGTGTGCCGGGTTGCCCTGCCCGACAATGTGTCCGCCTTTGCGGCCTGCTCCGGGACCAATGTCCACCACGTGGTCGGCAGCCAGGATCATCTCTTTGTCGTGTTCCACTACAATTACTGAATTGCCCACGTCGCGAAGTTCTTTCAATGCCTGAATTAGCCGCACATTGTCGCGCTGGTGCAAACCAATGCTTGGCTCGTCGAGGATGTAAAGCACGCCGGTGAGTTGCGAGCCAATTTGTGTGGCCAGCCGTATGCGCTGCGATTCGCCACCCGACAGGCTGCGCGACGGACGATTGAGCGAAAGGTAATCCAAGCCAACATTGAGCAGAAACCGGATGCGGGTGGCAATTTCGCGAACGATCTCCCGCCCGATGGTAAGATCGCGCTCGTCGAGTTGCTGCGGCAACTGCTCTATCCAGGTCTGCAAAGCTATCATATCCATGTCGGCGATTTGCGCAATGTTTTTATCGTTTACACGATAATGCAGCGACTCCTTGCGAAGTCGCGTGCCGTTGCATTCGGGGCAGGTGGTATGATTCATAAAGCTGCCAGCCCATTTTTTTATCGCCCGCGAGGCATTTTCGTCGTCCTGATTTTGTATAAAGTTGATGATGCCTTCAAAGTTGAGCGCATACGAAGACGTAACGCCCAGATAATCATTCTTTACATGAATCACTTCATTAGAACCATAAAGCAATGTAGAAAGTCCTTCTTTGCTAATCTCTCCGATGGGTGTGTCGAGCGTAAAATCGAATTTGTTGCCGATGGCTTCTATTTGCTTAAAAATCCAGTTGTTTTTATATTCGCCCAGCGGCACCATCCCGCCTTTGCGGATGCTCACTTTCTCGTCGGGGATCACTTTTTTAAAATCTATTTCAGAAATAGCGCCCAGGCCGTTGCAGTTTTTGCAGGCGCCATAGGGCGAGTTGAAGCTGAAAGTATTGGGTTCCGGCTCATCGTAGGAAATTCCTGTGGCCGGGTCCATGAGCAGGCGGCTGAAGTGGCGGATGGTGTCGTCGGCTGGATCGTGAATCATCAGCACGCCTTTACCGGTTTTCAATGCCAGTTGTAATGATCGTTGCAGTCGCTCGGCGCTATCGGTGCCAACCTTTAGCCTGTCCACCACCACTTCGATGTCGTGCGTCTTGTAGCGGTCTATCTTCATCCCAAATTCCAGATTTTTGATCTCTCCGTCGATGCGTGCTTTCAGAAATCCCTGCCTCCGTATCTGCTCAAAAAGCTCCCGATAGTGGCCTTTGCGGGCACGCACCAGCGGCGCTAATATGTTGATGGCTTTATCATCGTAGTTTTGAGCAATCAGTTCGATGATCTGTTTTTCGGTGTTGCGCACCATCTTTTCGCCTGAAGCGTAAGAATAGGCCTGCCCGATGCGTGCAAACAGCAGACGCAGAAAATCATACACTTCCGTGATGGTGCCAACGGTGGAGCGGGGGTTTTTGTTGACGGTCTTTTGTTCGATAGAAATCACCGGGCTTAGGCCGTCGATTTTGTCCACATCGGGGCGCTCCATGTTGCCGATAAACTGGCGGGAGTAAGCTGAGAAAGTCTCCATGTAGCGGCGCTGTCCTTCGGCATAAATCGTGTCGAATGCCAACGACGACTTACCGCTGCCACTCAGCCCGGTAATTACCACCAGGCTATGGCGCGGGATTTTTACGTCGATATTTTTGAGGTTGTGCACCCGTGCGCCATACACTTCGAGCATCTCGCGATTGTCGTCAATGGGTTCGCTTTCAGTCGTTGCTGCCGTAGTGGGTACACTATTTTGGTTGTCGATCATTCCCTTGAGGGATATTTTTAATAAAAAGTTTCAAATCGGATAGCTGTATCTTTCGGAATAGCCTTTTGAGTTTATAGTTTCATTAACAAACCATTCCAAAAAAATATTGCAATGATAGGCAAAATAGTTGGCCGTGTTGAGGAATGTGCCATTTGAAAATGCCAATGAATTTTTAACAATAAATTATCAAAAACGCATAAAACAATCGGCCGGTAAATTGCCTTTTTAGAAATTGAACTTTTTTAATAAACGCTTTTTCATAACAGATGAATTAAATTTAAGAAACATGAAAGTAAATCCATACCTGAACTTCGACGGCCAGGCCGAAGAAGCTTTTAATTTTTACAAATCCGTTTTTGGTGGTGAATTTTCGGGGATTATGAAAATGAAAGAAGCCCCGGGAACAGAAAACTTACCGGAAGACGAGCAAAACCGGATCATGCACATTTCCCTTCCTGTCGGAAAAGACACAGTTTTGATGGCGTCGGACATTTTTCCCTCGATGGGGCAAAAGCTTGTTATTGGGAACAATAACTATATTTCGCTGCACCCCCGGAGCAGAGAAGAAGCCGACAGGCTTTTCAACGGCCTCTCAGCAGGTGGCCGGATAGAAATGCCAATGGAAGACCAGTTTTGGGGCGACTACTTTGGAAGTTTTACCGACAAGTTTGGCATTGGGTGGATGGTGAATTATAATCCGGATTTCTGAATAGTATGAAACGCAGGAAATTTTTATTAGCCACCTCACTTGCCACGGTGGCTTCGGTTGGTTTTCCTCAAATCAATACAGGCAATACAATGCGCACCAGTAAAGGTTTTAAGGTCGAATCGGGTGAGGCCAGGTTTGGCGTTCATTTTAAAATGAAAGGCGTTACCCTTAACACGCTCGATATAAAAATCTCAGGCGCCGACACCGCTGGCGATCTGGCGGTTTTTGAGCAAACAGGCCATACACCCGGTGGCGGCCCACCACTACACATCCATCCATTTCAGGACGAGTGGTTTTATGTCCTCGAAGGAGAATATTTGTTTCAGGTAGGTGAAGAAAAATATCAACTTAATCCGGGTGACACGATCTTTCTTCCCCGCAATGTGAAGCATGCTTTTGTTCAGGTTACCGAAAAAGCCAGAACAATAGTGTCATATCAGCCTGCCGGTAAGATGGAAGCATTTTTTGCCACCACCAGCGAGTGGGCTTCACCTCCGTCGCAGGAAGAAATACGTAAGGTTTTTGCAGATCACGAAATGAAGGTCGTTGGGCCACCTTTGAAGGTGAATTAATCCATCTGCAGAAGTTTATCCCGAATACACACAAGCATGGCCGACATAAGATGTTGAATTATAATGAACAACAATAATGACTCTGGGAAATAAAGAGGGTTTTCCGGCACAGCAGAATGCTTTGCCGGCTGACAGGGGTAAAGAACTGCTCATTACAATAAAAACCCGTTTTGAAAAAAACAGGGACCGCCATCGGAACCTTGAATGGGCCGAAGTGGAGGCGAAACTGATAGACAACCCGGCAAAAATGTGGTCGCTTAACGAAATGGAACGTACCGGCGGCGAACCGGATGTTGTTGGTTTTGATAAAAACACAGGAGAATACCTATTTTATGATTGTTCGGCGGAAAGTCCCAAAGGTCGTCGGGCTGTTTGTTACGACCGCGCAGCCCTGGAATCGAGGAAAGAGCATAAACCCAAAAATAATGCTGTCGAGATGGCCGCTGCCATGGGGGATGCGGTTGAAGAAAACTTCGCGCAACAGGGGCGGCCCGCGTGGATGGGCTGGAGTCCGGCATATGCCCGTCAGCGCCGGGGCGGTAAAATTCCTCCTTGCCGGCGTCACGG
>SABY01000320.1 GCA_009928785.1 Clostridia bacterium
GACGAAAGACGGAATAAAAAATTTGATAAACAATAAGTTTGTCGAGATGAAAGATTATCAAGGGGATCAATTGGAATTTTTGATGGTTGATGAAAAAAATGCTCCCGTAAAATTTGAAAACTTTGTCAATGCTTTCGGAATGGTTTTGGATAGGAAAATTCTCGATAACGCCAATGGAAATTTTTCGATATTTTTATCTCAAAAGGATGGAATTAACAGGATGGGATTGGCGATAAATGTCAAAGAGAAAGATTTGATTTTGAGGACCTTGAGCGAGAGTGAGCCGATTTTGTCTCAAAATTTAAAGCCGATTCTTCTAGATAGTGAAGCTTCGACGGGCGTGGAGGATGTTTTTGGAGACAGCACTTATAAAGATATAAAAATAAGATATTCAAATTTGAGTTCTCAGACTGATTTGTCAATTGATTATTTCACGGTTGGAAATTATTTGATTTTTGCCACCAGCAAGGATAGTGGAAGACTTATTATTGATAGGATGTTGGGCGAATAAATGTAAAATGTTAATAAACTGTGGATAAATTGTTCATAAGTTGTAAATAAAGAGTTGAAAAATAGCGTATTTTCGGAGAGAAGAAAATTAATTTTGAGTAAAAAATTGTGATTTTTTCTAAAATAGTTAAAAAATGGCTTAAAATAAGGGTTTTTTAAAAAACAAATTGACTTAGAGCTATTTTTTTGGTATAATTGAATTGTAAGTGAATGAGCAACTTAACAATTAAATAAATTACATGGTAGAAGAAACTTTGAGCGATCTTTTTTGGTAAAAATGGCTCCGGATTTCTTCTACTATTCTCCATGTAACAAAATTCACAAAAAAATAAAAAAGTGAATAAAAGAAGTAAACATACTTCAAAAAAACAAAAAAAACAAAAACAAAAAATTTCTTAAAAATAAAAATAAAAAGAAAAAAATAAGTTCTTTAAAAAAGGGTTCGTCCCAGAGAAAAGTAGAAGAATAATCATGTACACAAAATACATGTTTATCTATAATCACCGATTGCCTCTCACCCGGGCTAGGGGATTTCCGATTTACATGTTGGTACATGTCAAACACCGGGCGCACAGCCATATATTTATTATTTTGGGCCCGT
>SABY01000180.1 GCA_009928785.1 Clostridia bacterium
AAAGTTTATTGAGGAAATCATAACCCAGGCATTTATGAATCCATAGCCCAGGCATTTATGCCTGGGCTACAAAAAGTGTGACTTTATGGACAGACACTAATTAGCCGCGAGAATCCGGCTATCTTAAAATTGGTTTTCTTTGTTGAATATTAATCGCTTTTATTAACCATTAAATTTTTAATACCATGAAAAAACAATTTTTACTCCTATTCTTCCTGGCTCTGGCTATATTTTCTTACGCCCAGGCCGACCGGCGGGTGATGGTAGAAGAAGCCACCAACGCTTCGTGCGGCCCCTGCGCCAGCCAAAATCCGGCATTCGATGCCTTGCTTCAGCAAAATGCCAACATCGTCACCGTGTTGAAATACCATGCCTCATGGCCTGGCTACGACCCGATGTACAACCACAACCAAAGCGAAAACGATGCCCGCATCGGCTATTACGGCATCAACTCAGTGCCACGCGCTGTGGTGGGTGGCGTCTTTAACGGTGCGCCATCCGGCGTTACCCAAAGCATGCTCAACTCCTACGCTGCCGTCCCTTCGCCATTCGAGGAGATTGATATTTATCAGCAACTCTCCGACAATCAGGATTCTTTATTCGTCTTTATGCGTGTGCGGGCTGCACAAAACATCAGCGAAACAGGATTGCGCGGCATGTGCGCGGTGGTCGAAAAAGAAATTAATTTCACTAGCCCTCCCGGCAGCAATGGTGAGAGAAACTTCCTGGATGTGATGAAAAAAATGCTGCCCAACGCTTCTGGCACACAACTGCAAAGCAACTGGCAGGCCGGCGAGTACAACATCATCGCACAAGCGTGGGAACTCGAAAATGTATAAGACATCAACCAACTGGGTGTGGTGGGATTTGTGCAAAACAACAACAGCAAAGCCATCCACCAGTCGGGTGTGAGCAGCACCGTACCTTTCGATCCCTTATTTCCCACCGATGCTGCCGCCGTCGGCATCTCCAACGTTACCGCGAAACATTGCTCCGGCTATCTTGTGCCGCAACTGGCCGTGGCCAGCTATGGCACCAACGACATCTCCTCGCTCGAAATCCGTTACAACGTCAACGACGGTCCGGAGCAATCCTTCTCATGGAACGGCAGCGTGGGGTATCTCAAGATCCGGCAGATTGAACTTCCGCAGATCAACTTTGAAGTGCTCGACGAAAACGTGCTCACCATCTATCTTGCCTCCGTTAATGGCGGCGACGACGACTTCCAGATCAACGATACCATCCGCAAGTCGTTCGCCAAAGCCCCTGTGGTAGAAGACGACGTAAGCCTGATGATAAAACTCGACAGCCATCCGGAGGAGATCACCTGGGAGATAACAAACGACGCTGGCCAGGTAGTTTTTAGCGGCGGCCCCTACACCACTCCCAACGGCTTTATCAGCGAAGTGCTGGAATTTGAAACCACCGACTGCTACCGCTTTACAATCTATGACGCCGCAGGAAACGGCCTACAAACACCAGGATTTTTTAACCTTTTCAAGGGCACCCAGCCCATCCTCTCCGGAAGCGCTTTCGGCAGCATGGCTACCGTCCAGTTTTCGGGCGAAGTAAATGTTGGCATCGCCGCCCAGCCCTGGCAGGGCGCTGTGGAGATTTATCCCAATCCGGCTACGGATGCTATGCAGATTAGTTTTGTCACCAGCCAGCCCGCAGCAGTAAGGATTCGTTTGATGAACCAAGCCGGACAGGCGGTACAAGATCTCTCCCCACTTCACGTAGAAGCAGGGCTACACCAAACCGCACTGAACCTGACAGGCGTTCAGGCCGGTATCTATTTTTTGCAAATAAACATCGACGAACGCAACATTGCCAAGAAAATAGTTGTTTTAAAATAGAAAAACTTTTGAACGATTATAAATTAACATCGGAGACTTTACTTTAAAAAAAGTTTGTGTAAGTTTGCCGGGTTTTAAAAAACGAGTTTTTAATATTCATTTAAACTAATTTTTACCAAGATGAGAAAACTATTATTCACTTTCGTAGGCCTTTTTCTGATGCTGATGGCCGTATCACAACAGGTTCCTCGCCAATTCGTTGTGGTAGAAGCCGGCACCGGATTTTGGTGACCTTACTGTCCGGGCGCAGCATTAGGAGCTGACGACCTGAGAAACAACGGCCACAATGTGGCTGTAATTGAAAACCACAATGGCGACTCACTTGCCAACGTGTACAGCAATGCACGTAATTCGTACTATGGCATCACAGGCTATCCCACCACCAAATTCGACGGCGTCATCACCCATGTGGGTGGCGGCAGTAGCAGCCTCTATGCTTTATTTCTTACCAAAGTAAACCAACGCAACGCCGTGTTGAGCAACTTTACTGTTGATTTGCAATTTGAACGCGTTAGCGGTAATAACTACCATGCAACCATAGTAGTCGAAAAAGTAGCGCCCTATAGCGGCACCAACCTAAAGTTGCGCGTGGTGGTTACCGAATCGCATCTCGACATCAACTGGGGCTTAGGCCCGGATGTTAATTCCGTAAACCGCCTGATGGTTCCCAACCAAACCGGAGTAACGCTCGACTTTTCGTCGGGTGATGTCCAAACCATCGAACTCGACTTTAACATGTCGACCGCCTGGGCAACCGAAAACTGCGAGCTTATTGCTTTTGTGCAGGACGACGCTACTAAAGAGATTCTGCAGGCCGACCTCAAAACCATGGCCATTCCTGATTATGCACTTGATGCGGAACTTGCCGGTGTGGCAAACATACCCGGCAAAATTTGTCACGGCGCAATTACTCCCACGGTGAAATTGAAAAACAAAGGCGCCGAGGTGCTCACCTCCGTAAATATCAATTTTGAAATAAACGGAACATTGGTTTTAACACATCCCTGGACCGGCACACTGGAGTTCCCCGAAGCAGTTGATGTGGATATTCCCGAGATCAGCTTTACGGCACTGCCCGAAAATACCATCAACGTCTATTTATCTGATCCCAACAACCAACCCGACATGAACCCGGATAACGATGCCATCACTGTGCAGACCGAGGCCACTGAAGTGTGCACCGACTGGGTGGCGTTGCTGCTGAAAACCGACGTCAATCCTACACAAACCTCCTGGGAATGCTTAGGTCCCGACGGCGAAGTGCTCGGATCGGGCGGCCCTTACACACAAGCCTACCAGTATATCAAAGACACCGTTTATTTTGCTACACCCGGGTGCTATCAGTTTTTTGTTTACGACTCGGGCGGTGACGGACTATCTACCTATTATTCGTTGCGCAGCAATGTAGATGGCCAAATTGTTACAATCAAAAGTGGCGGCAGCTTTGCCTATGTGGACGAAACACAATTTACGGCTGTGGCCGAAGGTGTTGCAGCAGCATTTACCAGCAGCACCACCAGCGGCTGTGAAATGCTCAGCGTCGATTACACCGACATGTCGTACGGCACCGTTACCTCCTGGAACTGGACATTTGAAGGCGGCACACCCGCTACCTCCACACAACAGAATCCGACAGTAAGCTACACCAACGCCGGAACTTTCGACGTTTCACTCACCGTTTCCGACGGCACCAACAGCAACACCTTCAGCGCACCTGATTATATTACCGTGTATGCGTTGCCCGAGGTTACCCTTCAGGACATCGGCGACCAGTGCGTGTATTACCCCGCTTTTGAACTCAACCAGGGAGTGCCCGCCGGTGGTGTTTACTCAGGCACAGGTGTTACCAATGGCTGGTTCGACCCGGCAGTAGCCGGAGCCGGAACCCACACCATTACTTATACCTACACCGACGAACACGACTGCGTGAACTTTGCAGAGCAGCAGGTGATGGTTGACGAATGCGTAGGAATTGGTGAAAATCCGCAGGCTACTGCTATGCGCATCTATCCCAACCCCGTTATCGGAACAGCTACCATCGCTTTTGGCCTCAACCAGACCACACATGTCACCGCCGAGATTTACAACAGCATCGGCATGTTGGTGATAAAACTCAACGATGGCGTGTTAGAAGCCGGCGCACACAAAATCTCTGTAAATATGGCCGCACTCGAAAACGGAATGTATTTCGTACAATTTAAAGCAGGCGACACTGTTATCACCAAAAAGCTGACACTGGTGAAATAATCTGTTTATTTCTTTGTTCTAACCTTTTTCATAATGTTAATGCCACCCGTTGGGCCAGCCGGTTCAGCGGGTGGTTTTTTTGTGGGTGTTTGAGGAAGTTTACGCCGGCAGTAATTGTGAGAAGAGCGCAGTATTGACCTACCTTTCCAATCAAATCCATCGGGGTGACACCACACAGCGCATTGATAGATACATCATCAGATTTGGGTTAAAAAAGAATCGTAATCGCCCGGAGTAACTATTCTGAAAGTATGGTCGGGATAAGCTTTGGAGAAGTTTGGTGGCACACGTAAACCCGGCTTTGCCTTCCATTTAAATTCGTAAGCATGAAGTAAGCCATCGCGCTCTTCGATGTAGTCGATTTCCTGCTGCTGCTGTGTTCGCCAAAAATACCGGTTGGCCGGAATACGGCTATAGGTGAGAAATTTCAAGCGTTCGTTTACCAGATAATTTTCCCACAAAGCACCTTTATCGCTCCGCATCTCTATCGGACTGTAATTGTTGATCAACGCATTGCGGATGCCATTGTCATAAAAATAGACCTTTCTGCTCTTTTTTAATTCATTTCTAAGATTCCGGCTAAAGGATCGCAACCGAAAAATGACGAAAGTCTTTTCTAGCAAGTCGATGTAACGCTGCACAGTTTCCGAATCGGCGCCTATCGACTTGCCAAGTTCATTATACGAAACCTGCGATCCCATCTGCAAAGCCAAGGCCTGTAGCAATGCTTCCAACAATTCAGGACGTCGCAAATCCTTGAATCTAAAAATATCTTTGTAGAGATAGCTGCCGGCAAGTAAACTCAGCAGCTCACCAGGGTTGTTGCTTGTGGCAGCAATATCAGGATATGACCCGTAAATAAGTCGTTGTTCGAGCATCTTTTTTTCGGCGAGCCACCCATGATGCTCCACCATCTCCTGAAAAGAAAGCGGATAAAGGAAAAATTCAAACTTACGACCCGTCAAGGGTTCGCTGGTTTGTGCCGTGATCTCCAGAGAGGAGGAACCGCTTACCAAAAGCTGAACTTCGCTTATGTGATCGATTATCAGCTTTAATGTTTGTCCGACATTGCTGATCTGTTGTGCTTCATCAACGACTACTATTTTATTATTTCCAATCAGCAGCTTCAGGTCAGGTATGTTTACATTAGTAAGTTGCGAACGTACAAAAGGCTCATCAGCATCCAGCCACAAAACAGGCTGTTTCAGCTTTCCGGTGATTTGTCTGAGCAAAGTTGTTTTACCGGTTTGCCGTGCGCCCAATACAATGATCGCTTTGTTCTGAAACATACGATCCAGAATGATCTTCTCAAGTTTTCGTTCAATCATAATAATAATGTTACGATTCGCAAAAGTAGGTAATTCCGGTATGTAATCGCAAATTATTACGTTTATTTTCGATTATGATCCGAAATTAACGGTCCTGTTTAAAAGGAAAATCACCTGACAAGCTTATTGTAGCCGCTGTGCCTCACTGCGTGGCCGCAAATGATGAGAATAATTGATTTATCATTTGTTGCCCCGCCCCTCGCTGGGATTGCCTAAGGCAATCCCAGCGAGGGGCGGGGGGGGTTGACAACCCTTCATTTCAAACCCAGGCATAAATGCCTGGGCTAAGGATTCACAAATGCCTGGGCTATGATTTCCTCAATAAACCATACTTTAAAGACAAACACTATTTAGCAGGCTTTCGTCAACTGTGTTCAAAAACTCCTTAACAGAACTGCCACCAGATAGCCGAGATAGTTGCCGACGGCATAACCAACGATGC
>SABY01000047.1 GCA_009928785.1 Clostridia bacterium
GGATGGAAGGAGTTGGGCAAAGGACAAGTGCAATCAATTAATCCCTAAAAATCTGTTTGTCATTTAAAAAAAAATTACCCTGTTAAAAAATAAATGACAGTGCAAATGTAAATGAAGTGATTCAAAAGTATAATAATTCAATCAGAGAACGGCTATAAATTATAAGTTAACGGCTCGTGCAATTGAACGAGTGTTTTTACAAAATATCCATTGGGCGATTCAAAAACCTTAGCAGTGGCTGGATAGCTTCAAATGCTGCTATCACTTCCACAAGAAACGTATCGCTTTTTACCTGCTCATCAGCAAATGATTGTCCGGCCGTAAAACTTTTGTATTTCAGGTGCTCGATCATGGGAGCATCAACTGGAAAATCTTTGGGTGGCCTTTTCAGTCGATCATTTTCAAGCGCGCCAAAATGTTTTACAAAATCAGGATGCGAGATAATAGCTTCAAAATCTTGCGGGAAATTATAGATTTCGTAGCGGATAGCCTTAAGCATTTGCGGTGAGGGCATCCATCGTCCACCACCGGCAAAGGTTGATCCGGGTTCCAGATGAAGATAATATGCAGCATAGTCGCTTTTGCGGCCTCCCCTGCGAATCACGGCGCCCATATTTATTTTGTAGGGGTCTTTGTTTTTCGCAAAACGCACATCGCGATAAATCCTGAAAGTGCAATCCGATGGCCTGAGCAGTTGTATGTCGCTGTCGAAAGCTGCAACGCCATGAATAACTTTATCTACAAACTCCGCATGCAAAGTTTTTGCCTGCTCATATCTCTCTTTGTTAGCATTGAACCACTCACGATTGTTGTTAGCCTTTAAATCTGACAAGAAATTGAAAATATTTTCCATGATTGATTAACTCAAATTGCTTTGGAATATGATAGATTTTCCAGATAATTATTATAAAAACCCTGTTCGAAGCAGCAGGAAGATTTGTGGTAAAAGAAGACGATAAGAAATGTGCTTACTATTCTAAAAGAGCTACTTTTGAAAAAACATTCATTATTTCATCGTTTTGCAGCAGGAAACATTATCGGGCGAAGCCAGAGGCAGTGGGCTAAAAATTACTTTGCTACTTACCGGAAGCCTCACGGTGATGGCAGGTGCTATTATCACTGCCGCTATTCCTGATATCACCCGGCACTACAATGAGCTGCCTTATGCCGAGCTGGCCAGCAAGCTGATGCTCACTTTTCCTTCGTTGTTTATAGCCTTGCTTGCCCCTGTTGCTGGTCAAATCATCGATCGTTTTGGACGAATCCGTCCGCTGCTCATTTCGCTTTTTCTGTATGCTGTGGGAGGCGCTTCCGGATTTTTCATCGACAATCTCTACTTTATCCTGGCCGGACGGGCTGTTCTCGGAATTGCCGTTGCAGGCATTATGACTATCAATACCACCCTTATTGGCGACTATTTTCAGGGTCGCATGCGCAGTATTTTTCTTGGCTGGCAGGGCGCCATCATGGGATTTGGTGGTGTGGTGTATATTGCTGCAGGCGGCATGCTTGCCAACATCTCCTGGCGTTGGCCTTTTTTGGTCTATCTTGTCTCGTTGGCACTAATGCTTTTGGCTATCAGGTACCTGAATGAACCAGTGCATAACATACGCAACAAGGCCGAAAGGCAACCTGCTGCAGC
Organism: Clostridia bacterium; assembly: GCA_009928785.1. Lineage (GTDB taxonomy): Bacteria > Bacteroidota > Bacteroidia > Bacteroidales > 4484-276 > SABY01. Next base: position 1,643 of record SABY01000047.1, read on the forward strand.
GGTTAGGCGAACGCAGAAATTCCGGCTTCTTTACATCAGCGCTTTTGTGGGGATGCTATTTTTTTATCTAATACCCACACAGGTACCATTTTTATTGCAACAGGTCAAGCAATTAACAAATGCGCAGGTTGGTTTTTCTATCAGTTTTGCAGTACTCTCCGGTGCCATTGTTTCCTACTACTACGGAAAAATACGCCTGTTATTTAATTTTCATCAAATTTACATGATCACCTTTGCACTGATGGGCAGCGGGTATTTACTGGTAAGTTTTGTAAATAGCTATGGCGGAATAATGACCGGATTGCTAATTGCAGGACTGGGCAACGGATTGCTGATGCCAAACACCAACTTATGGCTCATATCCATGGCACCGGTGTTACATCGTGGCCGCCAGGTCGGACGACTCAACTTTGCCGTGTACGCGGGTCAGTTTTTATCGCCACTCGTGGTGCATCCTATTGTTTATTTTGGCGGAATAGAATTGGTTTTTGGCATCAGCGGAATATTGATGATCGCCCTTGCATTGTACTTTTTTTACCTGAATCGCAGCTTCTTACAAATCCATTCGTGACGTACATACCGCTGGTTATTTTTACTTTAGCTTTCGCGGCGTAATGGAATAATTGTATCTTTGCGCCCGATTTTTGACAGAGAATGCACTGCATTTTTGCCAAAAAAAAGTACGGAACGGAGTAATCAGCGAGGGGACACAAGTCCCCTATTTTATTACTATTTTTTAAGATGATTGATAAAGATAAAATAGAAGCATTAGCAAGCACTGCATTGGCAGACAGCGATCGCTTTGTGATTGATTTAAAGGTATCGGCTGGCAATACCATCACCATTACCATCGATGGCGACACGGGCGTTACCATCGACGACTGCATTATCCTGAGCAAGGCTATCGAAGGCAGTCTCGACCGCGATGCCGAAGACTTTGAGTTGCGCGTAACTTCATTTGGCGCCGACAGCCCTCTGAAACTTTTGCGTCAATATCCCAAAAATATTGGCCGGCAATTGCAGGTGACATTGCCCGACGATGAAATAATACAAGGGGTACTGCGCGCCGTAAGCGATGATGCAATTGTTGTGGAGCCTTTGCCGATGAAGAAAAAAAAGGCACCTTCAGAACCCGTCACCATTCCGTTTGCCGACATTCAGCAGGCAAAAGTCATTTTATCGTTTAAATAATTAGCACAGAAACAACAACAAATATTACAACAATGGATAACATTAATCTGGTCGAAACCTTTTCGGAATTTAAGGATTTCAAAAACATCGACCGCGAAACGATGATGCGAATCCTGGAAGAGGTTTTCAGGCACATGATCGAGAAAAAATACGGTACGGCCGAAAACGTGGATGTGATTGTAAACATCGACCGCGGAGACCTTGAGATTTATCGCATGCTCGAAATTGTTGAAGATGGAAAACTGGAGGACGAGAGCACGCAGATTGAATATTCCAAAGCCATCCGCATTGAGCCTGATTTTGAAGTAGGAGAGGAGGTTTCAGAAGAAATCAAAATGAAAGACTTCGGACGCCGCGAAATTCTTACCATCCGCCAGAACCTCATCGCCAAGGTGCAAGAATACGAAAAAGATAATGTGTATCAAAAATACAAAGATCGTATCGGCGAGATCATTGCCGGCGAAGTGTATCAGGTGTGGAAAAAGGAAATTCTGGTTTTAGACGACGAAGGCATCGAGCTTTTGTTGCCTAAGTCGGAGCAAATTCCTACCGATTATTACCGTAAGGGTGATACCATTCGTGCTGTGGTTTCCAAAGTGGATATGCGCAACAACACACCACAAATTATTCTCTCACGTGTGTCGCCGGTATTTTTGGAGCGACTTTTTGAGCAGGAAGTTCCTGAAGTTTACGATGGCCTTATTACCATCAAGAGCATCGTAAGAGTGCCGGGCGAAAGAGCCAAAATTGCCGTCGAATCATACGACGACCGCATAGATCCGGTAGGAGCCTGCGTGGGAATGAAAGGATCGCGCATACACGGCATTGTGCGTGAGTTGAAAAACGAAAACATTGATGTAATCAACTACACATCCAATTCTCAGCTTTACATTCAACGCGCCCTTAGTCCAGCTAAGATCACCTCCATCACCATCGACGAGACAACCAAAAAAGCAGATGTTTATATGAAGCCCGATCAGGTGTCGCTGGCAATTGGCAAAGGAGGCTTCAACATCAAACTGGCTGGCAAACTAACAGGATACGAAATCGACGTGTATCGTGATGTGGAAAGCGAGATCGACGATGATGTAGATATTCAGGAGTTTAGCGACGAAATCGATCAGTGGATCATCGACGCTTTGAAAGCAATCGGCTGCGATACTGCCCGAAGCGTTTTGAATTTGGATGCCGCCGAACTCTTGTCACGAACCGACCTTGAAGAGGAGACCGTTAACGAAGTACTCAGGATCTTAAAAGCAGAGTTTGAATAAAAAAAGTATTTTTACCGCACTTGTAAATTTCCACAGGAAAACAAAGTATATGGCAGGAACCAAAGTAACAAGGCTTAATAAGGCAGCCCGGGATTTTAACGTCTCGGCTGGGAGGATTGTGGAATTTTTAGCAAAAAAAGGTGTCGAGATCGAGGATAATCCCAACACCAAAATTGCCGGAGAAGCTTACGACCTGCTCACGGCAGAATTTAGTAAAGAGAAATCAGTAAAAGATGAGGCCCGCAAGAAAGATATCGGTAACGTAAAGCGTGAGACCATCTCGCTTGAAGACCGCAAGCGCCCTACACCCGATTTTGACGATGAAGACGACGACCGCGACATCATAATCCGCGGAGTATCTGTAGAAGTTAACGACGACTTTAAAAAATCTGTTGAGCCGCATCACGACGTGCATACGCCAAAAGAAGAAACGCCTCCGGCACCTGAAAAGCAACCTGAAACTCCGGCCACTGTCGCAACCCAAGTCCCCACTCCCGAACCTGCCAAAGATGAGGAGAAGACCAAAGGATGGCCTGGCCCGACAATGGACGAAATGCCACCGGTAAAAAGCCAGGCGGAGCCAGAAGTTGCTAAAGTAGAAACTGTGTCTAAAGAGACTACTTCAGCTTCTCCAACTGAAGCAGTACCAGAATCCAAACCTGACCCACCCATTGCAGAAGCCGCACCACCGGACAAAACCGAGACCCCGGCAGAGAAATCTGCTCCCGAAAAGAATGAGGCAGAAGAACCTGCCGCAAAGGAAAAGCCCAAAGCCACCGAAAAAGAATCCGAGCGCCCATCACTCAATATTGTTGGTTCCATCGACTTGTCAACCATCAACGAGCGCACAAAGCCACCCCGTAAAAGCGCAGCCGAAAAGCGTAAGCAACGCGACAACCGCAAAAAAGCCGCACCCACCAAAGGTGCCGATGAAAAATCAAAAGCTATTAGAGCGGATAAGCCCGCACAGGAAAAGCCCAAAGCCGCGAAAGCAATGCCACCGGCTGCGGCGCCTGAAAAGCCCGTTACTGAAAAGCCGCCTGTAGCCAAAAAGGTGGACCCGTACGAATCCAATTTCCTGAAGACTGAATTTACAAAACTCACCGGTGTAAGCATTGTTGGGAAAATTGACCTTCCTGTCGAGAAGAAATTTGAAAGGAAAAAACCTGTTGCTTCTTCATCTGATGACAGAGTAAAACCGAAGAAAAAGAAGCGCAAACGCATCAAAAATGAAGACCAGGCCAAACCTGCTACTACCGAAGCGAGCAAAACACAAGCGCGCCCCGACGACAGAAACAGAGCCAAAACCGCAAAGCCGGCAAAAGGCCGCAAAGCCCGTGTGGAACCTCGCCGTGAACTGACCGAGGAAGAAGTACAAAAGCAAATAAAGGAAACACTGGCACGTCTTAGTGGAGCCGGAAAATCTAAATCATCGAAATACAGGAAACAGAAACGCGACAGCGTACACAAACAACTCGAAAAAGAGGCCCAGGATCGTGAGGACGAAAAGAAAGTAATTACCGTCGCCGAATTTGTGACCGCCAACGAGCTGGCCTCTCTAATGAATGTGCAGGTAACTGATGTTATCTCAGTATGTATGCAGCTTGGCTTATTTGTTTCTATCAACCAGCGGCTCGACGCCGAAACCATCGGTGTGGTTGCAGAAGAATTTGGCTTTGATGTTAAATTTGAAAGTGCCGAAAACGCCATTGGTGATACAGAGGAGGAGATTGACGAAGAAGGTGATATCGAATTCCGTTCGCCAATTGTTACGGTAATGGGTCATGTGGATCATGGTAAAACCAAATTGCTCGACCACATCCGCCACGCCAACGTTATTGCCGGTGAGGCCGGAGGTATCACCCAGCACATTGGAGCCTACGAGGTGGTGCTTGAAAATGGCAAAAAAATCACATTCCTCGACACACCGGGTCACGAAGCTTTTACAGCTATGCGTGCTCGCGGAGCCAAAGTTACCGACGTAGCCATCATCGTGGTGGCCGCCGACGACAGCGTGATGCCGCAAACCGTAGAAGCTATCAATCATGCGCAGGCCGCCGGGGTTCCCATTGTTTTTGCTATTAATAAAATAGATAAACCCACCGCCAACACCGAGCGAATCAGAGAACAGCTTTCGCAGATGAATATTCTCGTAGAAGATTGGGGTGGGAAATTCCAAAGCCAGGAGATTTCCGCTAAAGCCGGCATTAATATCGACGAGCTATTGGAAAAGGTTTTGCTCGAAGCCGAGATGCTCGATTTAAAAGCAAATCCGAAACGTCGCGCCAGCGGAACCATCATCGAATCTTCACTTGATAAAGGGCGGGGATATGTTGCAAAATTGCTTGTACAAAATGGAACCCTGAAATTGGGCGACGTGGTAATTGCCGGCTCTAATTATGGCCGCGTTAAAGCTATGTACAACGAGCGCAATCTGCCGGTAAAATTTGCCGGCCCCTCGGCGCCAGTGCTAATGCTCGGTATGAGCGGCGCACCGCAAGCCGGCGATAGCTTTAAAGTAATGAAAGACGAGCGTGATGCCAAAAATATTGCCACCAAACGGCAGCAGTTGCAACGCGAACAAGGTCTCCGTACACAGAAACACGTTACCCTCGACGAGATTGGCCGCCGTATCGCCGTTGGCGAATTCAAGGAGTTGAACATTATCGTTAAAGGCGATGTGGACGGCTCTGTTGAAGCATTGTCCGACTCGATGCTCAAACTGTCCACTCCGGAGGTGCAGGTAAATGTGATTCACAAATCGGTGGGTCAGGTTACCGAAACCGACGTTATGCTTGCCTCTGCCTCCAACGCCATTATCGTGGCCTTCCAGGTGCGTCCCTCAATAGGAGCACGTCGCTTGGCCGAGCGCGAGCAAATTGACATCCGAAACTATTCCATCATCTATGCGGCTATCGAAGAAATTAAGGCTGCCATCGAAGGCATGCTGGCGCCAACTATCGAAGAAAAGATACTTTGCAACATCGAGGTGCGTGAGGTTTTCAAAATTACAAAAGTGGGAACCATTGCCGGATGCCTGGTGCTGGACGGAACCATCAACCGAAACAATACCGTGCGCATTATCCGTGATGGCATTGTAGTTTATACCGGACGGCTGGGTTCGCTCAAGCGTTTCAAAGACGACGTGCGCGAAGTTCAGAGCGGCTACGAATGTGGGTTGAATATCGAGAATTTTAACGACATCAAAGTGGGCGATATCATCGAAGGTTTCGAAGAAGTGAGAACCGCACGTAAACTTGATTCGTAGCACATATTTTTGGCTTAAGCCCTATAATCGACTGCAACGCATTGTTTCTCTGTTGATACCGTGGCTTTTGCAAATGTTGAAGCCCTTAGCAAGTGTTTCAAAAATTTGATCAAATTATTTTTTAATATAGAAAAGTTCATAAATTTGCACCTACTTTTAAAAAAAGAACTATGAAAATCAGAATTCTGCAAATCGTTTTGTTGCTTGGCATTGCCTACCTGGGTTACCTCTTGTGGGAAACCATCCAAACACCTGTTCGTTTCAACCGCGAAAAAGATGAAAGAGCCGCTTACGTGATTCAAAACCTTAAAGATATCAGGTCGATACAGCAGATGTATCGTGCCTTGAACGACACGTTCGCCAATAACCTTGATTCGCTGATAAAATTTATGCATGAAGGTCAGATTCCGGTGGTAAAACTTACCTATGATCCTGCCGATACCTCGCTGATCAAAACCATCAGCGATACACTCGGATACATCAGCGTAGCGGACTCACTCTTTGGCCAGCGCCCTGATTTTAATGCTGACAACATTAAGTACATTCCTTTTAGTAACAAAGAAAAATTTACTTTGGAGGCTGGTCAGATCAATAAGGGTGGTGTGATGGTTCCGGTATTTATGGCCATGGCACGCAAAGTAGATTATCTGAAAGGCATGGATAAAAACCTGATAAGAAGTCCCTACGTTAAAGACCTCATTGTTGGTTCGATGTCTGAACCTACTACCGACGGAAATTGGGAGTAAGCCTGCCACGGATGCAAGCTAAAATACACCAGGTAATATCAGCTTTTGATAAATCTCTTCAGAGCGAAGAGTCAAAAAATCAACGATTATCCATTCAGCTTTCGCCGGATGGATTTTCTTTTTGTATTTACGACAAGCAACGCAACAAGCTCACCGGCCTGCAAGTTTTTGCCTTCGAAGATGTTGCCAACGACCGTGTGCTCAATTTGCTGCTCTCAGAGCTTTTGCCCACCATTGCCCATTTGCAAACGGAGTACGACAAAACCCGGATCGTTGTAGAAAACCCGAAGAGTACTTTGCTGCCTTCGGCCCTCTTCGATGTACAGTTTTTGCAAAAATATCTGGAGTTCAACCATCGGGTTAGTGCAACAGAGCTGGTGCTTTATGATAGGATGCCCATGCTCGACGCAGTGAATGTATGGGCTTTTTCAGAAACGATTTATCACAGCCTGCTGCAGGCGTTTCCGGCAGCCACCATTCAGCATCATGCCACAACGCTTATCGAAAGCCTGCTGCTACAGTATAAAAATCGCAATTCGGAGCCACTGATTTTTGTAAATGTGCGAAGCCGTTATTTCGACATTGTGGTGCTTAGCAACAACAACCTGCTATTGTACAATGCTTTTCGATTTGTTACCAACGAAGATTTGGTGTATCTCTGCTTGTTTGTTTTCGAGCAACTGGGTATCAATCCGGAGGTGGCCGGCGTGGTTTTGTATGGAGATATTAAATCGGGGTCGCCGCTGTATGTATATTTAAGTCGTTACATCCGGCACTTGCAGTTTGGCCGGCGTAGTGGCACGTTGCAGTTTAGCTATGTCTTCGACGAAATCGCTGATCACCATTTTTATAATCTGATACATTTGCAGCAATGCGAATTATAGGCGGCACACACAAAGGGCGTCGCATTACTCCGCCGCCACGCCTGCCGGTACGTCCAACAACCGATCTGGCCAAGGAAAGTTTATTCAATATTCTGAACAACTATCTCGATTTTGAAGATTTGCGGGTGTTGGATTTATTTGCCGGCACAGGCAGCATTACATTTGAGTTTGCCTCCCGGCAAGCAGCGGTGGTGGATAGCGTGGACGTAAACTTTAAATGCCTGGAGTTTATACGCTCTACGGCCAAAGAGCTGCACCTCGACAATATCCGCACTTTCCGGGCTGATGTCTTCAAGTTCCTGAAAAGGCCACCAGCGCTGCCTTACGATCTTATCTTTTCGGATGCTCCTTACGATCTTGCGCAGGTGGACACATTGCCGGAAATCATTTATAACCAGGGATGGCTAAAAAAAGATGCCTGGCTCATCATCGAACATCCACGGTCGATTGATTTTACCAGGCAACAATATTTTGATCAACAACGTAACTACGGAAAAGTAAACTTTTCTTTTTTCAGGCAGAGTTAGTACTCATCTTCATGAAAAAAGAAATCGTCCTTGGTGGGATAGTCGGGCCAGATGTCCTCGATGCGTTCATACACTTCACCTTCGTCTTCAATTTCATTGAGGTTTTCGAGCACCTCCTGTGGGGAACCACTTCTGATAGCAAAGTCGATCAATTCATCCTTGGTGGCCGGCCAAGGCGCATCCTCAAGTTTTGAAGCTAATTCAAGAGTCCAATACATAGCTTGATAATCAGGTTTTTAAAATTTGTGCAAAAGTAAATTATTTCAGGCTTAACGCCTGTACGAAAGATATTATTTTAGCCAGGCTAAAGTCTTGCTTTCCAAGTGGTTTCTATGGCGCCAACATCAGATGATAGTTTGCGGGCCAGTACAAAAAGGTAATCCGACAGACGATTGAGGTATTTTATCACCAACTCGTCAACCGGAGCTTGGGTGGCCAGCCGCAGTGTGATGCGCTCGGCACGGCGGCAAATCGTTCGGGCAATATGACAATACGAAACCATAGGATGACCGCCGGGCAGGATAAAATTTTGCAGTGGTGCCAGGTGTTCGTTCATTGTATCAATTTCGGTTTCGAGCAGCGTGATGTCGTTTTCATGGAGCTGTGGCAGTTTGCGCACACCCGGCTTATCGGCATCCTGGGCAAGCAATGATTCTGCGGTGAAAATCCGATCCTGAATCTCCAGCAAAATGGCGTGTGTATGATCGTCGACAGCCTGATCGCGTATGATTCCCAAAAAGGCATTTAGTTCATCAAGTGTGCCATACGCCTCGATGCGTTCGTGATATTTGGGTACACGGGTACCACCTATGAGCGATGTTTCGCCCTTGTCGCCGGTTTTGGTATAAATTTTAAATTCAGCAGCCATAGCTTTGTTGTTATACTTTTTCGGTCAGGTGGTAATCGGCCATGGTGATAAGGTTTTTGTTTACTTCGTCGGAAGCTACCTCACCATCGCGCAGGCGGATGATGCGATGGGCGTGACGGGCAATATCTTCTTCGTGGGTAACAATGATCACCGTATTACCGAGCTTGTGGATTTCTTCGAAAAGTCCCATCATTTCTATCGAGGTTTTGCTGTCGAGGTTTCCGGTAGGTTCGTCGGCCAGAATGATCGACGGGTTATTTACCAGCGCCCTTGCCACAGCTACTCTTTGCCGCTGTCCGCCCGAAAGTTCGTTGGGCTTGTGGTGCACACGATCCGAAAGCTGAACACTTTCGAGTACCTCCAGCGCCCGCTCGTAGCGTTTTGCCTTACTCATTCCTGCATATACCAAGGGCAGCGTTACATTTTCAAGCGCCGTTTGGCGTGGCAACAAGTTGAAAGTTTGAAATACAAATCCAATTTCTTTGTTACGAATTTCAGCCAACCGGTTGTCGTCCATCTTACTCACGTCTTTATCATTCAAAAAATACTGGCCGCTGGTGGGCGTGTCCAGGCAGCCCAGAATGTTCATCAGTGTGGATTTTCCCGAACCCGATGCACCCATCAGCGCTACATACTCGTTTACATAAACGTTTAGCGTAATGGTGCGCAACGCTTTTACAACCTGCGTTCCTACTTTGTAAAACTTACGGATGTCGATGAGCTTGATGATTTCACACTTTTCCATTTGATCGATGATGTTGCAGACGGACTTTCTTTGTTAATGAATTTCAACCAAAAAGTTGATAAAGAGAATTGTGTTAACACAAAAGAAAAATGAATATTGTTTCGGGTCGATTTTTCCTTGTCTGTTGCTTAACACATGATGGTGCGAAAAGTTTTAAACAGAAGTAATTTGGGGACGTGCTATTTTAGTATGATTCCTTAAGTTTTGTGAGCGCAGTGTCCACAAGTTCCCAGTTCTGATAGCGTTTTACAAATTTCACTTCGATAAAATACTTGGTTTTGCCATCGTGATACACCAGCTCATAAAAAACGATATTTTCTTCGGGTTGGCGGATGCGCAGCAGATCGAGCGTATAAACGACGTCGTGAAAAGCAACAGCTCCCTCGTTCCACAAATACACGTCGCCATTTTTATTTTCGAAAGGTTCCATCTGGTGGTACTGGTCGAAGCAACCCAGATTGATGTAATACACACGCCGGTGATCCTCGTCTTCGACAAGATATTTTTCCTGAATTACCTTGGTTTCGGTGATGGCGATGATGTGCAGGCGAAAAGTTTCGGCTGGTAAGTCCTGGGAGGCAGCAGATAGCCCAAGAGCCAGAAGTATTATTAGAGGAATGCAAGTGCGTTTCATTTGCTGTTTTTTGCTGCGAAATTAGTGTCTTTTTGTTAACGCGGATACTTACAGTGTTAACTGAAATCCTGCCACAAAACCAAACGTGCGTACACCTTGCTCGCACGGTGTGTATCCCGCCGGATATGGAGCATTAGGATGGCTTCCGCTGATAAAGTTGAGCGGTACATATCCCTGGGTATAAAAATATTCAACAAAAATTTTTGAAGATTCTTTTATTAATGCCGATGCACCTATCACCGTTTGGTTTTGACGTTCCCACGGAGAACCCGATGCTCCGGCAATCAGATCGCTAAACTCGGCTGACAAAGTGTATTTTATTTCACCTTTACTATTAAGTAAATAGCTGGCGCCAATATCCATCGATGATACTTTTACAGCCTCATAAATATCAAGTGGTGGTGAAGGGTTGTAGGTTCCTTTCCACACTTCGAGCGTTTGCGCATAGCTGCCTTTTAGGATGAATCGTTGCGCAATATCCAGGCGGGCGTAGCCCGCGAAAGCAGGATTGCATTCGTCGCAGTCGGCAAAATGAGTAACAGGAAAATCCTGACAGTAGGCGCTTCCGTGCATATACGACCCGCCCAGTTTAAAACGGATTTGATTACTGATGGGGATGGTGTAATTGAGATCGGCAGTGAAATTATTGATAAGCGAAGGCACACTGGTCGAGTCGGCTACTGGTGTGTGGAGTGCTCTAAACTGCGCTCCGCCCTGCACGGCCATAAAGGTTGCATTGAGATTCCATTTACTAAAACCAACTTGTGCTCCGTAGCCCAATCCGCCGAAGGCATGCCACATGGTAGTGTTCGTAAACGGACTCACGCTGCCGGTTTGCCCAAAAGGAGCATCCATTTTACCCAAAGCACCATACACCGGAAAACGATTTAAATCTCCAATTAATACAAAGCCTTTGATAAGTTGGATTTGGTTACGCCCCAGGCTGGTAATGGTGCCCTCGCCAAAACTTTGCGCCGGGTCATAAAGTATTTCGGCATGCAATGCCAGCCAGTTATTGATGGCGCCGGTGAGGCCGAGCTGAAAAGAATGGATAACGGCTTCGCTCACCTCTTTGCCAATTTGGTTTCGTGAAGTAGGATGCCGCATCAGGTAAGCAAATTTGGAATCTCTGTTGGATTTTTGATAATCCAATAGTGAAATCAACGACGCCCCTATCACCAACTGTCCATTTTGAAGTTGGCCATTCTTACGCTCTTCAAGCAATATCTGCACTTTTTGGAGATTCATATTTGGCTCCAGCATGCGATACATCAGCCGTGAGTTGGTGATTACAGCGCTCGTTTTTTGGAGTGTGTCCTGGCTAAAGGCCAGCAGGCCAAACATTATAAATAGCGAAAGGAGTATTATTTTTTTCATAATTGCTCGGTTTTTAGTCTCACAGCGCCTTGTTCTTATTAATAGTTTTAAAAACTGGCCAATCTTCCAATTAGTATGCCTGGCCTGCTTGCAATTTCATAATATTTACAACAACTACTTAAAATTGTTTTACTGAAAAATTTAGCTATCATCTTTTTAAGATGATAAAAACAAATTATTTTTTAATTGGTTGGAATTTAATAAGTTAAATAACAGTTAATTAAAATGTTGGCTTGGAAAGTAAAGGTACGTTTGCGGCCAGGAGTAAAATTAATTCATTGAAAACCTTAACATTATGAAAACCCTAACATTTCTTTTATTGATGATGGCGACGCTGGCAGCGCCTGCATTCGCGCAAAGCGATAACAAAACTTACAGCATGTACGACGTGGTTTACATCAAACCCAAATACGACAAGTTGGAAGAGCTTGGCCAGGTAATGGCAAAGCACAACCGCGACTTTCACAGTACTGCACCGCACCGTGCAAGTATTTGGAGCGTAAGTGGCGGCGAACATACCGGTTGGTGGGCGTGGGTTATGGGACCACTCACTTTTACCGATCTTGACACGCGTCCCGGCGACAAAGCGCACGACGAGAACTGGAGGCAAAAGGTTATGCCGCTTGTCGATGATTTGGATGCAGCAAATTTTTGGCGATACGATTCAGCGGTTTCGTATGAGGCCAATGAAGAATTTTCGGGCAACGAAATCTGGACTACCTATTATTTAAAACCTTTTCAGGGATATCGTTTCACCGAAATGCTCTCTAAGATCAAAAAAGTGTATAAAGAAAAATCCCTTCCTAATTCCTTCGAGGTTTATCGCGCTAGTTTCGATACCAAAGAAGGGGGAAATGTGATGATTGCATTCCCTTTTAAAAATTATGCCTGGTTCGACCGCGACAGCGATTTCACTGCCTTCTATGACGAGGTGCATGGCAAAGGCGCCTGGGAAAAATTCAGAAACGAATTTCGCGACATCGTTAACTATTCTCAGGATGAGGTTGCCACCTTTGTACCAGAGCTGAGTGGCGGAACAGAAGAAAACAGATAATAATTTCCGCAAATCCTCAATTCCCCATGTCGTTGTAAAAAGCAGATAACAAAGTCGTTATCTGCTTTTACTTTTTTCAGGAACTATTATTTCCCCCAGCTTTCGCGGTCGAGGCTGCGGTAATGGATGGCTTCGGCCAGATGTTCGGAGAGGATGCCGGCGCTGCCTTCCAGGTCGGCAATGGTACGCGACACTTTAAGGATGCGGTCGTAGGCACGGGCGGAGAGGCTGAGTTTTTCCATGGCATTTTTCAACATGAGCTGGCCGGTGCTGTCTATTTTGCAAATTTCGCGCAACTGCTTGCTCGTCATCTGTGCGTTGCAATGGATATTTTTCTTCTCCTGGTAGCGCTCTTCCTGTATCTTGCGTGCTTTAACCACACGCTCGCGCACTTGCGCACTTTTCTCACCATTGCGTGCCTCCGACAATTCTTTAAACGGCACCGGCACCACCTCCACATGTATGTCGATGCGATCGAGCAGCGGTCCCGAAATTTTATTGAGATATTTCTGCACGATGCCCGGGCCGCACATGCACTGTATGGTGGGATGGTTGTAATAGCCGCACGGACAGGGATTCATAGCCGCCACCAGCATGAAACTGGCCGGATATTCAACCGAAAAACGCGCCCGTGAAATCGTTACCACCCGGTCTTCGATGGGCTGCCTTAGCACTTCCAGCACCGTGCGCTTAAATTCCGGCAGCTCGTCGAGAAACAAAACGCCATTGTGTGCCAGCGAAATTTCGCCCGGCTGAGGATTGGTGCCGCCACCTACCAGCGCCACATCGCTGATGGTGTGATGCGGCGCGCGAAACGGTCGCACGGCGATAAGCGAAGTGCTGCGGCTCATGCGTCCGGCCACCGAATGAATTTTGGTAGTTTCCAAAGCCTCGTGCAGATTAAGCGGCGGCAATATCGAAGGCAGCCGCTTGGCCAGCATCGTCTTGCCAGAGCCTGGTGGTCCGATAAGGATTGCGTTGTGACCCCCGGCAGCAGCTATCTCCAGCGCACGCTTGATATTTTCCTGCCCTTTTACATCCATAAAATCAAACTCGTACTCGTTGAGGCTGGCGTAAAACTCATCGCGGGTATTGATGATGGTTTGCTCAAGTTTTTTTTCGCCATTAAAAAAATCGATGACCTCTTTAATATTTTCCACACCATACACCTTGATGTCGCCAACAATAGCCGCCTCGCGGGCGTTTTGCTTTGGCAGGATAAAACCCTCGAAACCTTTCTTGCGTGCTTCGATGGCGATAGGCAGGGCGCCGCGGATGGGCTGTAGTCCGCCATCGAGCGAAAGCTCGCCCATGATGATGTAACGGTCAATATTCGTGGAGCCAATCTGATCGGAAGCAGCCAGTATGCCGGTAGCAATTGTAAGATCGTAAGCAGAACCCTCTTTGCGGATGTCGGCAGGCGCCATGTTGATCACAATTTTTTTGCCGGGCAGCCGGTATCCGATATAGCTCAGCGCCGATTCGATGCGCTGTTGGCTCTCCTTTACTGCGCTGTCGGGCAGCCCCACCATGAAAAAATTAACACCTGTATCTACATTTACCTCCACGGTGATGGTGATTGCATCCACACCCTGAATGGCACTTCCGTAAGTTTTTATGAGCTTCATGCACTTTGGGCTTTTTTTATTGGAAAAGCGGCTGCAAGGTAATAATATTCAGGAAAGCGTTAATGGTTTTTCATTAAAACAAAATCCAGCCCGTCAATGATGTCGCCATATTCCGACGATTCGATAGTGAATTCGATTCGTTCGGGCGTGGCGGTCATGTTTATTTTTTGGAGTTGCCCGGCGTCGATGGCAGCATAATAATTGGCGGGAGGCAACCCCAGGAAGGTAAAGTAGCCGTCGCGTTCGCTCATCACCTGTTTTTTCAGCAGCCCATTTTCGGTATAGATATTAATGAGTACACGTCCCTGAGCTTTAAGCGATGTGCTGTCCTGCAAGTAAACCGTCCCGTTTATTTCGCCCATTGGATACACCGGAATCTCGATACGTTTAAACTGGTTGGGGTCGATAAAAATCTCTAAAGTTTTGTCGCGTAATTGCCAGGCGATATTCTCAAAACCGCTGTTGTCCATTTCGAGCAGGTAGCTGGTGTAGGGTTCCAGGTCCATCACGCGGGTCAGCGAATCCCGACTTCTGGTGAGGAAGCGTCCGCCGTTGATGCGCAGCTCCAGCCCGGTAATAAGCGGCTCGCCGGCATCGCGCGTATCGTTGAAGTTGATGTCGAGAAAGGGAACAAGGGTGAGGGCGCCGCGAGCAATGGTGGTTTGATTGCCGACGACAATATATTTGCCTTCACTGTCGTAGGCCAGACTGCCACGAAAGCCTTCGGTAAATTGTACATTTTCCTTGTTTATGCGCGCGGCCGTATTGGCTTGTGCAAAAGGCAGATCGTAGCGGAAGGTGAGGTTAACAATTTTAGAAAACGATCTAAAATTTTCTTCGTAGCTCACGGAAGCATATCCGCTACGGGCAAACTGCTTTTCCACTTCCACCCGATAGTTGATCAAATTCATTTGGTTGAGGTCGATTTGGGTAATACCCCGCAGCATCAATTCTTTTCCTACCCTTACACCTACCGCTAAATTACTACTTACCGATGGGGTGAGTCCCTGCGTCCAGTTGGCATAAGTTGTAAGGTTGGCACTCACCCTGCCGGTAGCACCCGAAAGCAGCAAGTCGGCCACATTATAACTGAAATCGGAATAGACATTTTGGCGAAAGCCTAATCGGGTATAAAGATTAAAATTGGAAAATTTTAAGGGTGCACCGATGTTTAGGATGCACTCTTCGAGGTTATTCGCACTCAAAGCATCCTGATCGGGATCGTAGCGTGTATAGCTGGCATCTATCACAGCATTGCCAGGCAAGCGGTAGCTCATCTTGGCCACCGAGCGAACCTCGTGGGCATACTCTGCTGAAAAAAGCAAGTTGCTAATAGGCGAAAACGACGCATTCACAAATGGAATATCACTGTTGTTAACATTAAAATTATAATATTCGTAACCGCCGCCCACCGTCACCATGCGGTTGAGGCCATAGCCCACCTCGGCACGTGAAAATACGGAGCTGCCGGTGTCGTCCACCATTCCGCCTCTGATGCTGTATTCAAATTCGCCTTTTGGCAAAAAGCTGTAAGGTATGTTGGTGGTTTCCTTGCGGATGCGCTGTTCACCATAAGGGCCATAAAACTTTATTAATACTTCCGCAGCACCATAAACCAGCGGAACGTCGAAAGTATAAAAACCAGAGGCATCAGCTTTCTGATAGTCGATGAGTACGCCGTTGATGTACAACTCGGTTGTCCAGCCTGGTTCGGTGTATCCTGCCATGGTATATTCGCCGAAGGAGCGCCGGTACGTAGTTGGTGCGTTGGTGACTACTATACCGTACAACGGATCATAAATGGTGGAAATGCTCCGTGGGGTGAGTTTTCCGGCCATTATCTGGCGTACCACCGGCGAATTGTTGTTTACCAGCCGCCATGAGAAGGATTGATTGCGCCGATCAAAGCCATTGTTTGATGTGTAATTGAGCAAAACATTCGTTTCGCCTCCCAGAAATTCGGCGCCAATTCCTGCCGAAAGACGGTAGTCGGAGGCTTCGCCGATAGTTTGTGTGGCGTTGATAGCCCAGTCGGCCATCCCAAACCGAAACCAATGGTATTGTCGTCCAATAATGGTGTCCACTTCCACGTCGCCTTTAAGCATGTCCAGATTTTTTTGCATTTGGGCTATCCGAAGGTCGCGGATGGCAGGAAGCTCCAAGTCAGTTTTTATTTCTATGCTCAGAGTGCGGAAATTAAATGTTCCATACAACCCAAAGGCTTTTCCAAACAATCCCAGATAAAGGTATAATCCGGTATTGGTTTGGATAATATCATTGTCCTTGAGGTGGATGGTGTCGCGCTGCATCAGGATGCGACGATTGGGATAATCGATGAGATAGGATTTGCTCTCGTCGAGCAAAAAACCGCTGATGGTATCGTACAGCGGGCTGGTTTGCTGATTGATGCGCAAAAGTGTAAATAAATCAGTAACGGGAAGATAAATTCGGCTATGCGTGTAAGAATAGACGCTAAAAATTTCGTAACCACCAATACCCTGCACCCTCAGAAATACAGGAATCTCTTCGTAATCATCGGCAGGTGTCTGCGCTTGCAGTGTCCCCAAACAGAATGCAAAGAAAATAAAAAGTTGCAGAAAAAATTTCGACATATCTATTGCTCATTAGCAAACTAATGAAAGGGGTACTGAGAGAAATATTATTGCTAAATCGTTTCTATCTCTTTCTTTTATTTTAATAAAAAGTAGCTGGCTTGTTATTCCTGAATAAAAGTAACATAAAAAAAACCCTGGTATTCGCCCGGTGGATTGGCAGCATCACTGCCGACATAAAGTGTTCCACCGATGGCCACAGGATTTCGGAACGGATGTCCGCCGCTGGTTACGAAGCTGCTGCCTTTGTCAGTTGGCCCTATTTGCATGGTCATGCTACCGCCGCCGCCCAGCCTTTCGAGCTGTGCTGACGACCCCAACACAATCTGCACCATTCGTCCGGGTACAAGTCTGATATCGAAAATGGCCGGATAAAAACCACCACCTAACAATATTATTGACCCTGTTGAGCTACGAAATCCTGATGGGTTTATTAATACGGTGCCTCCTGAGGCGCCTGTGGAAAACGACCCGAAGCTAAGCTCCTGCATGCTATATACCTGCAACTGATTGGGTGGCGGAAAAGGACGGTTCTGGGCATTTGCCGATGCACTACCAAACGCAAAAAGAAAAAGGTAAAATGCTACAGAAAGAGATAGCCGACAGCTTCCGGCGAAAACGTTACGATGGATATTTGCGTATGTTTTTGATCTTGCCACATCTACTCCACCATCATTGCTTTTTCGGCCAGGATATTTTTGTCGTTTTCTTCAGCACTGGTATATTTTACTACCAGTTTCCCGTCTTTAAAACCTGTCAGATTTTTTAGCTCCATTTTAAAATCACGACGTTCGTTGGGAGTATAAACTGCCACTCCCCGCACCAAACCCACTTGTACGGTTTTGCCGTTTGCAGGATTATAGTCAACGGTGATGTCGCCAAACACCGAGCGATTTCCTTCGCGGTTAAAGGTTAGGTGAAGCATGGCTGTACTGTCGGTAAGTGGCTCAAGCTGCATGTTATCGATGGAAACCGAAGCTTCAAGATCGCCGGTACGTATGATCACGGGGATAGTGATACCAAAAATTGGCGTGATGCGGATGCCAATGGCGGTGGTATCGGTCAGTTGATCATCCAGACCCAGTGGTTGCTCCTGTGGCACGGCTCTAAAATAGAGGTGCGAGCGGTATTCACCGTCAGTAAGGTCGGGCGAGCGGCGCAATTGCATGCGTACCATCTGGGCTTCGCCCGGCGCCAGCGCAACTGTACGCGGAAAGTAGCGCAGAAACTTATCAGCAAATTTTTGCCCTTCAGCGGGCGTTTCTATTTCCGTAAAACTTCCGTCCTCATTCATCTGATACTGAACGAATGAAACGCTGTAAATGCTGGTATCCTGGCCGGTGTTGGCCAGATTGATTTCCTGCGAACTTTGGTTGCCTTCAAAGACGATACGTCGTGGCGTTACCAGCAGGTTGCCCTGTGCCGACGCCCATAGTGGCATGAGCATGATTCCTGTTAAAGCTAAAAAAGAGAGGCGCATCAACTGCCTGTTGCAGCAACTCACCCATTGGTTAAATGTTTGATTCATCGTATTTGTGTTTAAATGTTGTGTCAAAACTACAAACATTTTTAATCTGGCAAAAAAAAACGCCGACAAGACAGCGTTTTTTATTAAAATCGATAATGAAATTAGTTGTAGGCAAAGGTGAGCTGAAATGTCCCGGAATAGATACCGATCGGGTTTTCGTCGTAGGAGCCTACGCTCAGCGTGGCGCCAATGCTCACCACCCTTTGTCCGTTTGAGAGAACCGCAGGGCCGTTTTCCAGCGGAGGATCGGCTACCCAGTCTTCTACAAGCATCGTCTTGCTACTGCCCTCATGAATCAGTACTGCAGGCCCGGCGGGAAGCTGCATGGTAAAGCTGGCTTCGGGAGCACCCGTTATCTGAAACTTGCCCGGGCTCACCGGACCGGGAACCGTTATCACCGCACCCTGCACCGACATGGTGCCATCGGGGCTTACCATAATATTGCCGCCTACATCATCGGTCGAAAATTTGCCGAAGTTGAGCTGGTTGGTTTCGTTGGCTGTAAGTGCCTCTATCACCTCGGCAAAAGCCTGACCGGTAATACTCGTTTGGCTGCTGCCCGGATGAGCTGCTCCCAAAAAAACTACAATAAAAAGGATGACGAGGTTACGATGCATGTTACAATTTTTATAAAATTTAATTGAACTAAAAAAGGGCAAAAGATTACTCCGTTGCCCTGTATCTTTTTCAAGTGATTGCTTATTGATATATAACCGTTAGCGTAAAAGCACTTCCGTTGGTGTATGTGCCTGCTGCCTGGTTTGCACCTACGGCTATGGATCCACCAAATAATAATTCCTGTGAGCCAACTGCTGGCAAAATTGCCAGACCGTTCATGGTAGCTACATCTGCAGCGTTAAGTGTTACCTCCATGGGGTCACCAGGGCCTGTAACATTGAAAACTCCGGTTGCAGGTACCATTGATACATCAATCGCCTCTTCGCCAACTCCTGTAATGGTAAATTTGGCTGCATCTCCATTGCCTGCACCAACGGGTGTGGCGTTAGCATCGCCTGTTCTTACACCTGTGTTGGTCATGGTTACTACACCGGCAAGATTAGAAGGAGCTAAGTTTTTAAAATCCAGATCCAAGTCTTTTACGATTTTCAGTGTGGTCATAATTTCGGCGCTGGCTGATGAGGAGGCTGTGTTTTGTGCATTAACACTCTGGAAAGCAAAGGTCATAAGAAAGAGACCGGCGAAAAGAATTGCAAATTTTTTCATAAAAGTAAAAGTTTAAAAGTTTGTTTGTTGATTAAATTATAATTTTTTGTTTAAGAATTTCGATGAACGATGGTAGTCCTATTTCAAGGTGCGTGCCAGGATTGTAAAGGCCATTATACCAATAAGATAGACTAAGAAGGCAATTTTCTTTTGTTTCATTTTGACAAAATAAGCCGGTTTATTTTCCAAATTTGGGAAAAAAAGGTGCTATTTGACCTCCGTTTGTGTATCAGCATAGCGGTTATATGTAGGAAGAGCAGTGGCAAGAATCAGTTTTCAGCGAAACCTTACTGAATTTTCCCTAATTCCTGCCAGTTTTAATAAGAGTGTAACCCGGCAATCTATAAATATTCGATAGCTTTCTCATTTTGGGAAACATGTTAAAAGGCTGGTGGGGAAAGGGTTATCGGTCTTTTAACGTTTCTATGTCCTCCTTCGTCCCGTACCTACGGGATAGAAAGTTGACGCCTACCCACAGACTTTCGAGCGTCCGCAGACTTTCGAGCGTCCGGACTTTCGAGCGTCCGGACTTTCGAGCGTCCGCAGACTTTCGAGCGTCCGGACTTTCGAGCGTCCGCAGGACCTCGAAACGTCAAACACGAAGGGAACAACGGACAACGAACAACAAACAACGAACAACAAACAGGTTTTAATTGTAAATAAAGTTGATGTTGTAGCCACCGGCGTATTCATGGTGGTTTTGCGAAAGGATGTTATTGTCGGCGGCAGCGCGGAGGTTTATCCGGCCATGGCCGCTGGCATCGAGCACTTGGGTGGTTTGTGGCGTTGCGTTGTTGGTTGTAAAGGCTATGGATTCTCCGTTCTGGCTTTGCAGGTCGCTGGTTTTGATGATGACATTGCACACCGCAGCCGATTTACCGCTGATGGCGACGTGTCCCAGATCAAGGTTTTCAGTGGAGCCATCGCGTCGCACAGTAAGGAGGTTGTGGGTGGCAGGCGCCAGTGCTGATGCTTCTACCACTTCGGCGGTTACATGTGCTGTAACTCTAACCTGTGCCGCGGTGCCGGGCAGCGTAGCGAGCCAGAAAAACAACAGACCGATGTGGATAAGCGCTTTCATTATTTCTTTGAACTTTGTTGAAATGACACTTCCAAATATCGGAAAGATACACTGGAGTAAAAAGGATTTGGGGGGAAAGTTTTGGGATTGTTTAAATAAAACTCTCTAAGAGATTAATAACCCGCGTGCTAGCAGTCCTGGCAGAGAGACCCCAAAAGGAGCCATTCTCATATCGGGAATAGGTCTAAAAATGATTTTTGTAGGGATACGTTGCATTTAGGAACAGTTAGAAATCTCTAAAAAAAGAAAAGACGAGGCAAAGCCTCGTCCAAAACCCGGGAACAGCGTTTAGTTACACAGAATAACGCGGTGTTTTACACAGAGTAACACTGAGAAACTTTAATATACAATAAACAACAGTCTGCCCTGAGCTGGTTTCGACCGATTTCGAAAAGCTCAACCACCAGCTCAACAACCAGCCGAAGGTCTTACCCTGAGCGAACCAACGAACAACAAACAACGAACAACAAACAACGAACTTATTTTTCCTGCGTTTTATCGCGGTCTTTGATCTTAATGTAGCGACTTCGCTTTTTTGGTACGGTAGGTACCAGCCCATATCTTTTAATTTTGTTGTTGAGTGTGGGGCGGGTTATCTCCAAAATTTCTGATGCCCTGACTTTGTTCCAGTGGGTGGCTTCGAGAATTTTATGGATGTGAATCTTCTCTATTTTGTGCATGGGCAGCAAATCTTCGCCGAAGTTGCTTAATCCCTTAGGATGCGTGATCCCGGGCAGCACAGGGATGTTGCCTAATTCGAGCACGTCGCTGTGGGCAAGAATGGCAGCTTGTGTAAGTACGTTTTCAAGCTCACGAATGTTGCCGGGCCAGGAGTAATTTTTCAGATAATTCAACACGCCATCTTCTATTTTAGAAATCTTTTTGTTCAGTCGGTAGTTCAGGCGGGTTAAGATAATCTGTGACAGCTCGTCAATATCTTCCAGCCGATCGCGCAGGGGAGGCAGGTGGACAACAAATAAGCGCAGCCGGTAAAGCAGCTCTTGTAAAAATTCTTTATCTTCTACTGCCTGTCCCTCCGGGATGGAGGAGCCACAAACAAGCCTTGCCTGAAATGGAGTGGTGTTGCCATCGGGACGTGCAATGAGTTGCTGTTCCAAAGCAATCAGCAGTTTATTTTGCAGGTTATGTGGCAGTTCACGAAATTCACCCATGAACACAGTTCCTTTGCCGGCGGTTTCCAGTTTGCCCGGTACCACTTTACCATCGGAATTTATATATCCAAACATCTCATCGTGCAACAGGTTTTCGCTGATTCCATTGCATTGGATCACCTCGAAAGGATGGTCGCGGTTGATACCGCTGAAATGTATCAGCCGCGCGATTTGTTCTTTTCCCGTCCCAGGCTCACCGGTTACAATCACATTCACCGTATTCATTGACAGATGGCCAATATTTTTGAATATTTCCCGCATGGCAGGTGTTTTTCCTGCCATCAAATTATCTTCTATTTCTTTGCGTGCTGCGGGATTGATGATTGCCTTCAGGCTTTTGCTTCTTTGGTGCGCTTTTAAACCATTTTCGACCACTTCGAGCAATTCCTGATTTCTTACCGGCTTCTCGATATAATCGTAAGCGCCAGCCTGGATAGCCTTTATAGTAAGATCGGTAGCGCCATAGCCGGTAAGGATTATCACCGGTAGTCCGGGATAAAGGCTTTCCGCCTGTTCTACTACATCAATACCTGTGATACCTGGCATCTTATAATCGGTGAGAATAAGATCAGGCTCATTTTTTTTAAGAAGTCGCAGCCCTTCTTCTCCATCTTTTGCAATGGTTACTTCATGGCCTGCTTTTTTAAGCAAAGTTGATATCAGGTTCCTCATAAACTCGTCATCATCAATTACCAGGATGTTGCTCATTTTTGTTTTTTTTTAATTAAAGAATAAATTTATTGACTGCTTCGCCATGGTCATTCCGAACTCTGGCGATGAATATTCCGTGTCGGCCGGTTAAAGGAATTTCTGTTAGGTTGCCACCTTCAAAATCCCGGTCAAATACAAGATTTCCTAAAGGATCATATACTGTAACCCGGCATTGCTCAGCTATGAGCCGCAGATCGATAGTGAGGATGCCATTGTAAGCAAAAATGCGCACCGGAAGCGGTTGATGTGGGTCTGGGAAAAAGCCTTCCTGCAACTGCAACACAAAACGTCCTGTTGCATCTTCAGGAGAGGATTGAAAATCATATTCATCTGACATAAGAAGATTGATGTGTTGGTCGGTTTTTTTATCAATCAAGATGGCAGTCTGAATCATTTCCTTTTCAAACCAGAAGGTGAGGCGATAGCTGCCGGCAGACCCAGCGCGGAATGCAACGGGTATCACCGGATGGTCGGTAAGCGAGTCGAAAAGCAATGAGGAATAAAATTGCCCCTTGTCGGGAATCCACAATGCCGGTGCAGTATTTACAAAGCTAAATCGCTTATAAGAGCCGGAAGATTCGTCGTGTTTGGCGAGTCCGATGAGTATTTCGTCTTCACCAAAACCATCGAGTGAAGTAATTGTGAGGAAAAATTGATCGGGTCGTTGGGCAGTACTTTTGAGCCACTCCGAGGCATTGTTGTGCACACGTACATTGTTGTTCATGCTGATGGTTCCGCTTTGCGCTGCCTGGACAAAAAATCCCTGTGTGGGTGCAATGTAGCGCGTTACGCCCAGCGTACCCATATCGCCGATGGATGAAGAGTTGTACACTCCGTAATTTTTTGCGGTATCATTCCACAACCAAACAGAGTAACCACCAGCGATTTGTTGTAGGCTGGTGCGGTTCCAGCCGGTAGGTGCTTTCCAATCGATGGACGACGGATAAGGATTGCCCAGTTGGTTGCTGCCAAAGACGTCGCCCACACCAATGGTTTTGGTTACTGGTACGCTCACATCCCCATTATTAAGTGTACCACTAAAAACGAGTGTCGGAAATTGTTGTTCGTATTCCACCATGTAGCCACGTCCCTGCAGAAAGTTGTTGTTGCCGTTGGCGGTGAGCCAGGTAGGCGGATAGCTGTCGTTGAGCAGATAAATCCAGGAAGTGTCGGGTTCGTACCAGGTATAAAAGTCGTAGCCGGTGCCGTCGGCGTAGGTGCCGGGGGGCGTAAAGCTGCCCGAAATAGGCTGGGCGGTTATGGGCGAAGAGAGGATATGCCAGGTCTCGGCCTCACCAGGAATGAAGCGTTGGAAAGTGCCGGCTACTCCCGCTGTGTTATGGATGAGCGAACCGGTTCCGGCGGCAGTTGATTTGATAACCAATCCAGATGTTCCGGCTGCGTTCACCATTACTCCACTGACGGATAGGCTGCTTTTAGGAGCAATGGTTACAACGCTGTTGGGTTGAATAATTAGGCTCGTGATGGTTACAGCCGTGTAGATGGTAGGCTGGTTGGGGACGGTGGGTATTCTTACCCTGTCATTTGATTGAGGAACGGCGTTGTTGCTCCAATTTCCGGATATTTCCCATACAATATTTATATTACCGGTCCAGACATGCATAAAAAAACCTCCTAATGCTGTCAGAAAAGGATAACCATCATTTATCTCCGAATCAATGGACCAAATGGTGTTAAAATCCCAGGCGGAAAACGTATTGATATCCAGCATTTGTGCGGTTGTTTTTGGCGTTCCGCCGTCGCTGTTGTTTTGACCGGAGGTTTGCGTATCCCAGAATGAAGCGTTTACTAACCCTCCGTTCCTGGTAGCAATCAAACCACCTGATTGGTTTCCGTTTGAACTCACTACTGCTGAAGAAAAGCAATTGGTGATGCTTGCCCATTTCATTTCTCCCACCAGGCCACCCACTTTATTATTTCCCGATGCAACTCCCATTGCATAGGAGTTTTCGATGGTTCCCGATTGTAATGATCCGACCAGCCCGCCGATATTGTTATTGGAGCCAGTTACATTGGAAGTCGAAAAACTCTGTTTTATTTTGGAATCGCCGTAGGCCATGTAACCCACCAATCCTCCGGTTTCAGATTTTCCGTTAACCTCTCCTGTCGAATATGTCATATCAATGGTACCATCCTGGTTGAAGCCAACCAACCCCCCGACCTTTGCATTTCCATTGACCTCGGAGGTCGAATAGCAATTGGTGATGGTTGATGAACTATATCCATTAAAGCCTATCAATCCACCTGTATTTTCTTTGCCGGAGGTTTCGCCGGTCGAATGGCAATCGGTTATACTACCACCATTGTTATTACCAATCAAACCACCAACTTCATTACCAGTTCCGGTTGCTGTAGCACTCGATGAAGAACTGGTAACACTTCCTTCATTCTTTCCGATCAAGCCCCCAACCTGACTGGTGCCGTTAACTGATCCGGATGAGGAGCAATTTTGGATGATGCCACTGTTGCTATACCCAACCAGGCCGCCGGTGGCTTGGCCGGTGGATGAAACACTGACGTCGGTGTTGCAATTTTGAATACTACTGTTTGAATAGAGTTCCCCTACTAAACCGCCCGTTTTACCCGCTCCGCTAACTGAACCGGATATATTGACGTTCAACAAATTTCCAGATAAAACACCTCCCAAAGAACCTGCACTGTATCCTCCTTTTATCTCAATATCAGCCAAAGTCAGATCTTTCACCGTGCAATTCGGGCCTAAGTGATTTATCATGGCTATTTGTGAACCCGTTCGGCTTATGCACAGTCCGGTGATGGTAAAGTTGCTTCCGTCGATGTACCCGTTCAGGTAAGAAATGGGTTCGAATCCCTGACCGCTATTCCAGGTTCGGGTTGCGGAAGCATCAACATTGCTGATTAATTTAAAATGTGCAGTGTTTGATGCGTTCTTAATGTTTTGGAGGTGGGTAACTGTCGAAATCTGGTAAGGGTCTTGTGCCGTCCCTGTTCCGCCTGCAAATTGCGCCATAACTTGATTGCCCAATGAGAAATTGAACATCAGGCACAGCAGCAGCCAAAGCGGAAATTTTTCCGGAAGAATCTGGCCAAATATAAAACGTTCTTTGATTCTCATTATCATCAATAGTTTTTGGTTGGATTTATTGGGGCGTAAAAAATTTATTTTATTCATAGTCCAAGCCAATGGGTTTACAACCAAAATTTGAGCCGGTGAAGGTAAAAAATATTTACAACATCAAAATTGAAAGCCAATAAGAAATCCGGATGCGTGGCGCGTGGCTCAGGGCGCAAAAAGCATGATGAGATGAGTGGAGCCGGAGGACTGCCGACGGAGAATTGAAGGATGCCGGCTGAGAACTGTGAACTGATTCCCGCATTAATGATGTCGCCCCGTTGGGGCTTTGATGAAAAAACATTACTATCGTATGCTCATTTCTATATTTTACCCCACTGACTCCTG
>SABY01000181.1 GCA_009928785.1 Clostridia bacterium
TTAGCCCAAATGGGTGATAATTGCCGGTTGATCAATAACCCCGGCCTTTAGGCCGGGGGAAAAAAAACAAAAGTATTTCAGCGGGCTTTAGCCCAAATGAGTGTTAATTGCCGGTTGATCAATAATCCCGGCATTTAGGCCGGGGGGAAAAACAAAAGTATTTCAGCGGGCTTTAGCCCAAATGGGTGATAATTGCCAGTTGATCAATAACCCCGGCCTAAAGGCCGGGGGAAAAAACAAAAGTATTTCAGTGGGCTTTAGCCCAAACGAATAATTATCAAATTTCATAAATACTATAAAAGCTCCGTCAGAAATGCAACTCCGCAAATCTCTCTTTTTACTGCTTTGCGCAATGGCCACATTTTCGCTGATGTGGCTATCGGGCTGCGAGCCGGAAGAGCCTCCGCGTCCGCCGGGAAATCCGGTTGATTTACAATTTGAGGGGCTGTGGATCGGCAACACATCACAACTGAAACTGGTGGAGTTTGAAGTGCAAAATATCGAAGAACATGCCTATATTACGCGTTGCAGACTGAGCTATTCCATCCATGGCGACTGGCGGCTACGCGATCTGCACAACGTCGATGGCCTGTGCGAAATCATCAGCAGGCGCTTCTCTTTCACCCTCCCCGACGAGAGTATTGTTTCAAGCACCTTTGCCGACACCACTTTGCTCGAAGGCACCATGCAAATAACCCACGGTGCGCAGCCATCAGATACCATTACTTTTATCTGCGTAAGCGATTCGTCGCGCATTGACGTATATGGCCTATCGCAAGTGCACTTTACGCTGGAGGATAAATCCTGGAGCTTCAAACAGGATTACGGTTTTTTCTATCCACAAATCAACAATACTCCTATACATCCGGGCTGGATTGTAGCATCGGAATTTTCAGGGCGAACAAATCTTGTCATCGAGTTGCGCGCAGGCCGTCTTAACTCGCCGGCACAAATTCCCGAAATTTTTGGGGTCGGCACAAAACAATTCTCACCCTTTGCCGTCGATGGTTTCGAGATCATCATCCACGATCCGGGTTATTATTTTTTACCGTGGAGTACTTCCGACACCGCACACAGCCAGGAAGGCAGCAGCCTCATCATTACCGAAATGATGGAAATTAATACAGAAACCAGCAACCAAAAATTGGTAAAATTTACTGCGAATTTCAATTGTAAAGTTTATCGCGAATACGGGCAGATGCGGCATCTGCAAGGAACCTTTACGGGATATGCCGGGTGGTAGGAAGTTCTCAGTCGGCAGCTCTGAGTCTTCAGTTCTCAGTCGGCGGCTCTCAGTCCACAGTCGGCAGCTCCTTTGATGTGTTCAGCTTAGGTTGTACCTAAGCTGTATCTATTCTTGCATGCTAAGCCTGCTTTGTTTTTCACATTGTTATGGAATGATAACAGGCCAAGCCTGTAAAAATAAAACGGACGAGGTACAACCTCGTCCAAACCCCGGGGGCGGCTCTCAGTCCACGGTCGGCAGTTCCTATGATGTGTTCAGCTTTGGTACAACCTAAGCTGCATCTATTCTTGCATGCTAAGCCTGCTTTATTTTTCACATCGTTTTGGAATGACAACAGGCCAAGCCTGTAAAAATAAAACGGACGAGGTACAACCTCGTCCAAACCCCGGGGGGCAGCTCTCAGACCGCCTTCATCGCCTTGCGCCCCACTATTCCATTGCCCGCAGCTCCTCAACCAACTGGTCGATGGCTTCATCATCAAAATCTTTTTCGCGGGCTGCTTCTTGCAGTGTGCCCCAGATAGGCTCGCCGCAGGCTATACATTTTACACCACGTTCGGAGAGGAATCTTACCGAAAACGGATAATCACGCACCAGGTCTTCGATGTAAATGTCCTTGGTGATGGGCGTCATAGATTTTGGTGGGAAAGGTTGTTTAATATCGGTTGGCTTTCGGCTACTTATCTCGTTTGCGCTGGCGGCGTTTGCGTAAAGCCGAAATGATGCCAAAAGTAATTTTAGCCGTATTGATAAGGATTGCCGGATTGTTGACAATATTATTCACTACTTCCTGCCGGATATTTGCGTTTTTAATATCGCTGTGCAGGAGGCTGATCTGGTTAGTAATCTGGTGTTCTTTTATTCTAATTTCGCTTCGCAGCCACAGCTTGCGGTAACGCAGATCGGAGTGATTGTTAATCTTCTTCATAGGTCTCCTCCATTTTTTGCTCAGCACCAAGATCATCCTCCTTTTCAAATATCGTTTTGCTAAGCGTTTTCACCATAGGATCGAAAAAGATACGTCGCCTGAAAATATGCACCATACCGGCCATTATCAAATAAAATGCTGCTACAATGAGATATCCCAAAAATGTTCTGCCTGTGGTTGCCTCAAACCAATTCACGAAACCCAGTGAAAGGAACAAGGTGAAAAAAAAGATAAAAAATGTAAATATGAGTGCTGCAATGAAATGGGAATAAATTCGGGCAAGACGCTCTATTATGATCAGGCTGTAAAGTTCGGTTTTAAGCTGGAGGTACTGCCTGATGCTTCGGGTAATTTTTCTGATGTGTGTATCGAAGTTTTGCTTGTTCATTGCCGGTTGATTAGCATAGAAAAGGAATTGTCCGCAAATCGCAGACGGATTTATCGGACAATTCCGTTGTTTTTTTCAGAATTGAGAAGGACAAAAGTCTAAACTTCTTTTTTTTGAACTCTGTCTTTCACATCCGAAACTTTCTCCTTCACGTCGGCGAGCCGGCTCTTCATATCGCCCAGTGCTTCGTTGACGTAATCTTTCAGATCATCGAATTTGTCGTCGAAGTCTTCTTTCAAATCGTGGGCTTTTTTAGAGAGCTTGTCTCTGGTGGCGTCGCCTTTGTCGGGAGCATACAAGATGCCGAGCGCTGCGCCCAGGGCTGCACCGCTTAATAATCCGAAAATAAAACTACCTGTTGAACTTTTCATTTTTCTTAAGTTTTTAAGTGTTAGTTTACAAATGTACAACAATTCGCTTACAGAGGCTAATATAAAAGGTGTTAAATATTTTTGGTGAGCTGTTGCACCACTTTTACCTGGCTCAGAAATTCTTTGGCAATCACACGCAATACGGTGTAAGTAGGTATAGCCAGAATCATACCTGCAATACCTGCTATGCTACCGGCAATGAGGATTACCAGAAAAATTTCGACAGGATGCGCCTTAACACTGTTGGAGTAAATGAGCGGCTGAAGCACCACGTTGTCGATGAGGTTGCTCACAGCAAAAACACTTACTACTATTAGTATTAACGAAAAAATGTCGTTGACCATTCCAGTACTCAAAGCAGTAAATATGGTAAGTATTACTCCTACCGTTGCTCCGATGATAGGTCCCAGATAAGGAATTACGTTCATAAGCCCGCCAAAAAATCCTATCAGCAGGGCGTTTTCTACACCAAAAATAGTAAGCCCGGTACTGAGCAATGTGATCATGGTGGTGAGCTCTATCATTAAGCCAATGAAATAGCGGCTCAGCAAACGCTTGGATTGGGTGAGCACGCTGTGCACCTCATTATGATAATTGGCGGGGGTAAGGCTTTCTACCAACTCATCGAGCAGATAGGAATCTTTCATAAAGAAATAGGTGAGAAAAAGAATTGCGAAAACGGCAATAAATAAGGAGCCTGTAACGCCGACAACAGAGGTGAGGGTTTCGGAAAAAGAAGCAAAGCTAAGGATAGACTCTATTTGCTGAGCCATGAGCTGGCGTATGGTTTCGTCGCGGGAGAGGATGTTGTATTGCCGCAGGAAAACTTCCAGGTCAGCGATGGGTTTTTGCATAGAACTGCCCAGCAGATCGAAGTCGATGTCGCTAACCAAACGCGCCTGCGAAGCAATAAGTGGAACAAAAATGCCTACAAACCCAAGCACCACAAATATGATAATCAACAGTGTCAGGAGTGCACTTAGAGCATTTGGAATATGAAAATGCCCAATGCGCATGGTATTGAAACGCTTTACCATCGGACGGCCTATCAGCGAGAGCGTGATAGCTATAATCAGATAGGTGACTATGTCGGCAAAGCGCCACACCAGGTAAATTACCAGTATGGCTATCAAAACACCACCGAGAATGCGTAAAGCCTTGTTCATAGATTTGTTATCAAAAAAAATGACGCTACAAAAATGGCGTGAAAATCTTTACGCAGCGAATATAAATAAAAATAAAATTGCAGGCCGCCTTACTGCTGCACTTTACCAGCAGGAATCCCTTCAAATCAAATGATCATCAGGCTAAGAAATATTATTATCAGAACCATTGGATTTTTTTATTTCGACTTCATTTAATGAAACCAGTCTAAAAAGCCGTAAAACCCCTAAATTCCCTACATGGGACTTCTCCAGTTTTTATGTTTTTATACCAAACTCATTAATGAAATCCCAGCTTTACAGACCATGCTAAAAACCCGCTATTTGTTTTAAAGATTTTAATCCCATTTCTTCCCTCCATTTTCTGTTTTCTAATTTCTAACTTCCAACCTCTACCTTCTACCCTCTACCCTCTATCCTCTACCCTCTAAAAAGAAAATGCCAACGACAATTTAAAAGCGAAGTTGTCGAAGGTATCAGGCAGGCCATAGTATCCGTACCGGTAAAAAGTGCCAATGCCTAAAGAGTAAAACCCCATCAGGTTGAGCAAGTTGTTTATTAGCAGCCCCGATTCCAGATAAAGATGATCCATCGGCTGTACCGTTATTCCCTGGTGATATTCGGGATGTTGCAGACTTCCAGTGCCCGCATTGGTGGCAATGGCAAATTCGGGGCTGAACTTGTTGGTGCGCCACAGTAGTTTGCCAAAGTTGTGGGTGTAAAACAGGAAAAGGTATTGGTCGTTCAGAAACTCGTTCATGCGCTGGGTGGCAAATGCTTGGGGCGCATATAGCGTGAATGTGCCAAACGCGCCACGCCCGTTGTAAAGGTTGCTTTCGGGCAGCGGACGGTCGATGGCTCCGGTCATGAGCGTAAATGACGACTCGCCCAGGTAGCGGATGTAAAACTGTTTTGTAATTTTTAAATCAATTTTATTATAAAAATAATCGCCTTCCAACACATTGTCCAGCCCGCGGGTGTAGGCAATATTGATAATGGGATAGCGTGTCCCCAGCGAAAATTTGCTATCGGGCATCTGCATAAACTTTTCCTTGTAAGCATAGCGTACCGAGGCCTGCAATTCCGTAAAGGTAAACTCACGTTGTGCTTCGTTGGCATCGCCTTTCGGCAAATAGCTGTATTCTCCCGCAGCCTGCTTTATGTCGCGACTCATTGCGAGATTAACTGATGCATAGCGCAGCGCCCTAAATCGAACTGCTGCCCTGATGCGTTGGGTAGGATTCATACGGCGAATCAAAAAATAGCGGAAGTTGGCAGGATTGAGCAAATTCTGCCGCTGATCATCGTAGGTCTCTGTTGCGCCGGTTTCGGTCACAAAGTCGTAATACATCACGTCGAAGCGCAGGTCGCGGTATTTATCTATCACCACCCCAAGGCGACCGCCGTATTGCGCGCTTTGGTTGCCAAAGCCATAGCCCCAAAAAGCTTCGGCATCGAAAGTCTGCGATAGCTTGGCATTGGTTATCAGCCCCAGCCCCAGGTACAATCCCTGGTATCGGTTGTATTTTATAATTTTACTCAAATCCAAATCCACATAACCCATCGGCAGACGGCTGTTGAGCATCGCTTTGAAGG
>SABY01000321.1 GCA_009928785.1 Clostridia bacterium
TGCTCAAACTCACCCAGCGAGGCACAGTGAAACCACGCCAGAGGACGGTCGTGCTTAATAGCTTTTTGAAGCTTATCGAAGATGTGACGCCGGCCGGCCACCCAAAGCTTTGCCTTGGGATTCCACAAAGCTGCCAGCCTCAGGAGCAGGGTGTAAAAATGGATAATAAGATTGTATAAAAAAGTCATCGGAATGATGATTTGCTGCAAGGTTTTAATAATAGTAATAATCTTCGGGCATGCGCTTGTTAAAGGGAATGATCCATCCTATCTTGGGCCCGATGAGCATGTCGAAGCGCGGGGCATCGTCGCGGCGCATGGTGTCGAAGTTCATCGAGCGGCGATTTTTTGTCCAGGCCTGTACCACCTCCACCCCGGCAAAGAAGTTGGCCAGCCGGCTTTTGCCATGATAAACATAGCCAACAAACTGCACCGTGCTAAAACCATTGCTATAGCGGTCGTAGCCTTTTTTGTAATCGTCTTTAAGTGGCGAAGCAGCTTTGTTTTTGACCTGGATATTTATTTTGTGCTGCATGTAACCGGCACCTGCCATCAGCAGCAGGCCGGAGTTGGGATTAGAGCCAAATACCGGAATCACCTTCCCGACACGAAAGGTAGTGTAAAAGCCACGTTCGAAAAAGGAAACTTCGGCAAAATGTCCCTGGTCGTCGATGACAAAACCATCGGAGTTGATGAGATTACGGATAAGTGAATCCTCGCGTATTACGTTGCCAAAGATAAAGTTGAGGTCGGCATTGAAAATCCAGTTGGAGGCAGTTTTGTGAAAAAAACCAGGGCCGATGGTAGCCGAAGAGCCATAGCGGTCAGCCATGTCGCCTCCGGGCCACTGCCACGAAAAAGAGGGATAGACACTCCAGCTGGACTCGGTTTCAGCTTCGGTGGCTTTGCTTTCGGTGTTTTTGGGTTGCGCAACGAGCAGCAGCGGCATCAGCGCTAAGGTCAGACAAAAGAGTGGCAGCTTTATTTTCATCACAAAACAACGCAAAGATACACGAATGATTATTGGGTGAGTGAAGGAATATCTCATTTGGCAGAACTTCAGAAGG
>SABY01000182.1 GCA_009928785.1 Clostridia bacterium
GTCATTTCTAAAAGGTTATTCGTTATTCGTTAATCGTCATTTGAGACGCATGGCCGTGCGTCTTTACATGCCAAAATCATTTTTATTTATCGCATATTAATCCTCAACCGACTGCCTACTGAAGACTGCCTACTGAAGGACTGCCCACTGAGGACTGCCTACTGCTCTTTGCCTACTGCCTTTTCCATTATCACCTCTCCATCAAACAGATTGATAACCCGATGTGCATAGCCTGCATCGCGGTCGGAGTGAGTAACCATGATGATGGTGGCTCCCGTTTGGTTTAGTTCGGTCAGGAGGTTCATCACTTCGGTACCATTTTTCGAGTCCAGGTTTCCGGTTGGCTCGTCGGCCAGGATAAGATGCGGATTGGCTACCACCGCCCGCGCAATAGCTACGCGCTGTTGCTGTCCGCCCGAAAGTTGCTGTGGAAAATGCTTGGCCCGGTGGCCGATTTTCATGCGTTGCAACACATCGTTTACTTTTTGTTTACGCTCGGAAGCTTTCATTTTGAGGTACATCAGCGGCAGCTCCACATTGTCGAAAACATTCATCTCGTCGATCAGGTTAAAACTCTGAAAGACAAAACCGATGTTGCCCTTGCGAAACTGTGTGCGGTCTTTTTCCTTTAGATGACTTACATCTGTTCCGGCAAATGAGTAGGTGCCACTGGTGGGATTGTCGAGCAGCCCTACAATATTTAGCAGTGTGGACTTGCCGCAGCCCGAAGGCCCCATCACGGCTACAAACTCGCCTTTTTTTACATGGATGTCCACATTGCGCAAAGCCAGTGTTTCCACCTCGTCGGTGCTAAATACCTTTGTTAGTTTTTCTGTTTTTATCATTGCTGTGTTATTTTGAGATTACAGTTTTGTTTTAAAAACCATTTTTTAAGCCCGGGTTTGCTGGTTGGGGCTAAAGCCCCGCAAACTTTTGTGTCCATTTTTCCCCGGCCTAAAGGCCGGGGTTAGTGATTCTGGCAGCTCCTTACCGATAGCCTAAAGGCCGGAGTTATTGATACTTTCTTAATCTTAGAATTATCCGCTGGTTATCACCAAAATTTTCGTAGCCAGACACGATGACGCGTTCCCCTGGCTGCAGGCCTTCCAGCAATTCGTAGTATGCCGGGTTTTGCCGTCCTATTTTTATCATTCGCCTTTCGGCAAAAGTTCCATCAGACGAAAGCACAAAAATCCATTGTCCTCCCGTTTGTTGGAAAAAGTTGCCGCGTGGCAACAGAATGGCTTCTTCGGGGCTGCCCAGTTGCAGGCGTGTGTAGTAGGTTTGCCCGGTGCGCATATTGTCTGGCGTTTCGGCCGTAAAAACCATCTCGATCGAAAAGCGTCCATCGCGTACCTCGGGCAATATTTTCCTTACCTTCAACTGATACTCTTGCCCCTGCCTGTCGAGAATTGCAGTAAGCCCTGCCCGTACCTGGTCGATATAGTGCTCGTCGATTTGTGCCACCACTTTGTACGACGACAATACATGGATTTGCCCAATCCTGCCACCTTTCGGAACCGACTGCCCAAGCTCTACTTCCAGGGTGGTCAACTGTCCGTCAACCGGCGCTGCCACATTCAGGTTTTCCTGGCTTTGCCGGATCAGTTTCAGATTTATCTCCATATTGCGCAAGTTATCCTCCATCTGATCCACCTGAATTTTGCGGTAAATCGAATCCTGCCGCTGGCGCTCCTGATAAAGCTCGAAACTTCGTTGCGCAAACTGATAATCTTCTTCAGCCATCAGGAACTCTTCTTTGGAAATCAGCTCATCCTCATACAAAACCTGCTTTTGGCCATAAACGCGCTTTTTGCGCTTGATGTCGAATTCCAAATTTAGCAGCTCACGTTTGATCTGTAGTTTTTCCTGCTCCATCACCACCATGGTATTGCGAAGGAAGTTGCTCTTTTCGGCCAGTTGCGATTCGCTGTTCAAAATGCTTAGCGTTAGGTCGGGGTTGCTCAGCCGCAGGATTACGTCGCCTTTGCTGACTATTGCGCCTTCCTCGATTACTTTTTCCTCTACACGGCCTCCTTCGCGGGCATCCAGATAAATGGTGGCGATAGGCTCCACATTTCCGGTAACGGTGATGTAATTATGAAAAATGCCTTTCGACACCGTTTCGATCTGAACCTTTTCGGCGTCCACATTTAAAGTTGATAAATGAACAGCAAAAAAGGCCTGATACATCAGAAATGCAAGCAGCAGCCCCACCAGGATTATCACGAGATGTTTCCTTTTAAATCCTTTTTTCTTCACTTTTGGAATATCCATGGCTTTACTTTTTTAGCTTTTAATCCGACCCTGCTCAATAGCAATGCCGCTAATCGCAAAGTGTTGACCAGGCGGTATTTAAAATCAAAACAGACATTTTATTAGAAAAAAGTGTAAAGTTCTCTAACATCATCTGTGTCGTTCATTTACAAATTGTATAATTTCGCTGGCTATGAAAGGCAATATTCTCATACTCGACGACAACAAGAGCGTGCTTACCGCACTAGAGATGCTGGTACAAACGGAATTTGACAAGGTGTTTCCGCTTAGCAATCCCAATTTACTGCTCGCCACGCTGCAGCAACAAAATATTGATGTGGTGCTGCTGGACATGAATTTTAAGGCTGGCATCAACACGGGCAACGAAGGAATTTTTTGGTTGCACCAAATCCAGAAACAGGATCCGTCGATTGTGGTGGTAATGATTACCGCTTACGGCGACGTGGAGCTGGCCGTGAAAGCTGTTAAGGAAGGTGCTTTCGATTTCGTGCTGAAACCCTGGGACAACCACAAATTGATCAGTACCCTGCATGCTGCTATGAAACTGCGCAAGAGCCAGATGGACAATAGCGCATTGACCAAAACAGCGCGCACATTAAAACAAGCGCTCAGGCTTCCCGCACAGGAGCTTATCGGCCAATCGGAACCCATGAAAAAAGTAATGACGGTTGTAAAAAAAGTGGCTGCCACCGACGCCAATATTCTCATCGTGGGCGAAAATGGAACGGGCAAAGAATTGATTGCCCGCGAAATTCACCAGCATTCGTTACGAAAGGATGAAGTAATGGTGAATGTGGACATGGGTGCCATCACCGAGACGCTTTTTGAAAGTGAACTTTTCGGCCATACCAAAGGCGCCTTTACCGATGCCAAAGACGAACGCGCAGGCAAATTTGAAGCTGCACACAACGGCACTTTATTTTTGGATGAAATCGGGAATCTTTCCTTAGCGCTCCAGGCCAAATTGCTGGTGGTTCTTCAAAGCAGAAACATTGTAAAGGTGGGAAGCAACAAACCTATCCCCATCAATATTCGGCTGATAACGGCCACCAACAAGGATTTGCCGAAAATGATTGCCGACGGGTTTTTTCGTGAGGACTTGCTTTATCGCATCAATACCATCACAATCGAGGTGCCGCCGCTACGTGAACGCGGAAATGATGTGGTGCTGCTGGCAGAGTTTTATCTGGAAAAATATGGCTTGAAATACAACAAGCCCGGCATCAAAATCACGCCCAAAGCTGCCGGAAAACTGCTGCGGCACAGTTGGCCCGGCAACGTACGGGAGCTGCAACACAGCATCGAAAAAGCTGTAATTCTGGCCGACAGCGAGCAGTTGACGGAAGAGAGTTTTTCGTTGCAATCCACGAAGTCTGCCTCCAGTCATCTCCACAACAAAACCATCGAAGAGATGGAGAAGGAGATGATACAAGCCGCCATCCAAAAGGAGAACGGCAACATGAGTGCAGTGGCCAAAAAGCTGGGCATTTCGCGGCCAACGCTTTACAAAAAATTGAAATCGTTTTATACGTAAAGATTAATTTAGAAAAACGATGCCGTACAAACATTTTTACCAGGCCATCCTGTCGAGGCTACTAATTATCATCCTGCTGGCTGCAGCGGCTACATTTCTTTATGTCGAAATGCAGGCTATTACCTTTTCTGTGCTATTGGTTTTGCTGTTGATAGGCGCAGTTATTAATATCATCAATTATTTTAATAAAATCAACCACTGGATTGCCTCCTTCCTGATGGGTATTGAAAACGACGACACCACCCTAAAAACGCCCCGCCAGTCGGGCAACAAAGCCATCGACGAAATTTATAAAGCCATCGACCGGTTGAACGAGATTTTTAAGAAAACAAAAATCGACATCAATACACAGGAGCAATATTTCCGCTCGGTAATAGACCAATCGGCTACAGGACTTTTTTCGGTGAATGAAAAGGGACGCGTAGTAAACATCAATCCAGCGGCTACCAAACTTACGCAGATTAGTGCGTATCATCATGTAAACTCCTTGCTGGCCATCGACGAGGTGTTGCCGGGTTTTATTATGGAAAACTCAGGCACAAACATGCGGTCGGCGATATTCGAGAATAAATACGGGCAGAAATTACTTTTTAAACTATCTGAAATAAAAACCCACGACGAAACCATTAAGCTGGTGGCGGTAAGCGATATTACCAAAGAACTCGATAACCGCGAAATCGACGCCTGGATAAAATTGGCGCGCACGCTGGCACACGAAATAATGAATAACATTGCGCCCATCACTTCGCTCACACAGGTAATTTCGGGATATTTTACAGCCAACAGCCAGATAATAAAGCCCGAAAATGTGGACGCCACAATGATTTCAAACACCGTGAAAGGTCTGGGTGTGATTGAAGAACGCGGCGTGGGGCTGATGAATTTCGTAGAAAACTATCGGAAATTTACCAAGCTACCTGAGCCACACTTTAAGCTCGTCGATCTTTCGGGTCTCGTCGAGCACGCGTTACTTGCTGCCAGCGCTTATCCGGGATTTGCCGGGATACAAATCCGCAAGTCGATACCCGAAAAAATGATGATTTTGTCGGACGAGCAGCTTTTGTCGCAGGTAATTTTAAACCTCATGAAAAACGCCTCCGAAGCGCTTATTGCCGGTGCAACCGATGCGCCCTACATTTCGTTTAAACTCACACAATTTGGCAACGCCATAAAACTGGAAATTGCCAACAACGGCCCACCGATACCGCCCGAAATAAAAGAGCAGATTTTTGTGCCCTTTTACACCACCAAAGAAAATGGTTCGGGCATTGGCCTTAGCCTCAGCAGACAAATCGTTTTACAAATGGGTGGCGATATCACCGTGTCGGAAAGCAGGGACAGACTTACAATCTTTGCTGTGAATTTGGTGAGCAGAACGGGATGATGTTTCAATACAAGAGAACATTGGCATCGATAAAGCTGCTATCTTTAGGCATATTTTTTTGTCAGACGTTTTTTCACAATTTCCCAATCATCACCGGCATAGGGGTTCTCTTTAAACTTTTCGTACCGCAACATCAGAATTTTCTGATTCACTTAGCATAGTTTCTTCGTTTTTGGAGATATTGTGCTTTGTAATAAGATATTCCATATAGTCGATTACCTGCAAATGAAGGTAATGTGGTAATTCGTGAAGTCGTTTTAAAACTACTTGTTCTGTTGTCATAGTTTATTGTTTTTTACAAAAATACGATATTCTCAAAAGCTAGTCGCTGATAAATGGATTGATGATTCTAAGTTTATTTTCGATGATTTGATTGTGCTGCAAGTCCTCGGTGTAGAGGGTTTTGCAATCGGCTTCGAGGGCAGAAGCTAGGATAAGGGAGTCGTAAATT
>SABY01000183.1 GCA_009928785.1 Clostridia bacterium
GCGGTAATTCGCTGCATTAGCGGTAATTCGTGGATTGTTGGTTTTTAAAGAATCCACGAATTCACACGAATTAAGCTAATTGACACGAAAAATAATTAGAGGTAATTCGCTGCATTTGCGGTAATTCGTGGATGATTTGACCTCTTCATCAGCGGTAATTCGTGGATGGTTTGAACGCTGCATTAGCGGTAATTCGTGGATGATTTTAAACGGGATCTACATTCACCACCACGCGGGCAGCCTTGTGGGCGCTGGTAGTTTTAAAATGGTCGATGGCTGCGGCGATGGATTGTTTCATCTGGTGGGTGTGGTCGTTTTTTTCGAGCTTCACAAGAATATTCTTCAGGTAGTAGTTTTTGATGCGTGGCACCACCGGAAACTCCGGCCCCAGGATTCGCTGCCCAAGACGCTGGCGAAGCAGGGCAGCCAGTTCGGCGGCGGCTTCATTTACAACTGCGGCATCTTTGTGCTGCAACTGCAACTCTATCAGCCGGTAAAACGGCGGGTATTTAAACTGCTGCCGCTCCTGCAACTGACTTCTGAACATCAGGTCGTAGCTATTGTCGATTACATAACGGATCACGGCATGTTGCGGGTTGTAGGTTTGGATGATTACCTTGCCGCGTTTGCTTTTGCGTCCGGCCCGTCCGCTCACCTGCGCCATTAGCTGAAAGCTGCGTTCGAAGGAGCGAAAGTCGGGATAGCTCAGCAGGTTGTCGGCGTTGAGGATGCCCACCACGCGCACGTGGTCGAAGTCGAGGCCTTTGGTCACCATCTGCGTTCCTATCAATATATCGATGCGCTGCTCTTCGAAGTCGCTGATGATTTTCTGATACGCATTTCTGGTGCGTGTAGTGTCGAGGTCCATGCGTGCGATGCGCGTTTTTGGGAAGATGATGGCCAGCTCGTCTTCAACTTTTTCGGTGCCAAAGCCTTTCATCATCAGGCCGGTGTGGCCACATTCCGGGCAGCGGTCGGGCACCCGCTCGCTGTAGCCGCAGTAGTGGCAGCGCAGTTGGTTGTTGTATTTATGATAAATAAGCGTAACGTCGCAGTGCTTGCACGAAGGCATCCAGTGGCAGGTTTCGCATTCGAGCCGCAGCGAGAAGCCGCGCCGGTTTTGAAAAAGTATCACCTGCTCCTTTTGCGCAAGCGTCTCCTCTATATTTTTCAATAAAAATGAGCTGAAGTGCGACTTCATGGTCTTGCGGTGGGTTTCGTTGCGCAGGTCAGCCACAAGTATTTCGGGCATCTCTATTCCGCCATAGCGGCCTTTGAGTTCGGCGAGGTTGTATTTATTAAAAGTTGCATTGTAATAACTCTCGATGGAGGGCGTGGCCGAGCCGAGCACTGTGGCGGCGCCGTGCATGTTGGCCATCATAATGGCGGTGTCGCGCGCCAGGTAGCGGGGCGCGGGAGCATATTGTTTGTAGGAGCTGTCGTGCTCCTCGTCTACAATCACCAGCCCAAGGTTGCTAAATGGCAAAAACAGCGCCGAGCGTGCGCCCAGAATGATCTGGTATTTGCCGGGTTCGGTGCCCGCGTTTGCCGGATGTTGCAACACGCGGTTCCAGATTTCTACCCGTTCAAACTCGCTGTATTTGGAGTGATATACGCCCACGCTGTCGCCAAAATAGCGGCGCAGCCGGTTGATGATCTGCGTGGTAAGCGCGATCTCCGGCAACAGAAAAAGCACTTGCTTCCCTTGTTTTATCACCTGATGGATGAGCTTAATGTAAACTTCTGTTTTTCCGCTGGAGGTAACGCCATGCAGCAGCGTCACTTTTTTTTGGTTCAGGCTTTCGCCGATATTTTCAAAAGCCGCTTGCTGTTCCGGGGTAAGTGCCAGGTCGTCGGGCGAGGTCACTGCATCGAAAGCTTGCAGGCGGCTGGTAATTTTTTCGAATATCTCAAACACGCCTTTTTTCTCAAGCGCCGTCACCGTTTGGGCTGTGGCGGCATTGGCAATTAGTTCGGTGCGGGGCAGCGCTTTGCCGGTGTATGCCTCCGCGCCGGCCAGTTGCAGAAAAGTCATCAGCGCCTCGAGCTGCCTGTAGGCTTTTTTTTCAAGTTCCGAAAAAAGCCCGTGCAGCACCGTCTCATCGCGGTAATCTGCCGAAAGACGCACGTAAGTCTCCACCTTAGCACGGTAGCGATCGCGCAACTCCTCCTCTACGAGCACCACCTTTTTTTCTATCAAAGTTTTGATGAGCGGTATCACCTTTTTGTACTCCACTATTCTGGACACTTCCGTGATGGTGAGGGTTTTCTGTATGTCGATGGCCTCGGCAACCAGGTATTCTTTTTCGTTGAGTTGATCGGTTTTTCCGTCGAAGTCGGGATGCTGCACGATACGTGTCTCGCTGGCCAGCTTTAGCGCCGATGGCAACGCGGCATTCATCACCTCACCTACCGTGCACATATAATATCCGGCCATCCATTCCCACAGATCGAACTGCACCGGCTTAACGACTGGCTGCTGATCCAACACCGAAAGGATGTATTTGGGAACGTATTTTTCTGGCACCTTTTGATGCACCGAGCGGATGAGGCCGGTGTAGATTTTCTGCCGCCCAAACTGCACCACCACACGCCGCCCCGGCTCTGCCTCACCATTCATTTCGTAAGGCACCCGGTACGTAAAAGTGCCGGCCACCGGCAGCGTTAACAGTACTTCGGCAAAAAGTGTAATACGTTCCATGCTGTTTCTTTTTTTTACACCTTTATAATAAGGTGCGTGCCGCGCAAAAATAGTAATGAAAATTTTAGGGGGGGCAGATGATTTTTCTTTAAAGGATTTTGCGCAAAAGATTTCTCCCTCCAAACATTGAATTCTGTAATCGATTGAGAAATTTAACAAAATAAATGCATGGATTTCCTTTTTTGTTCAAAAACTTCTTTTTACTTTTGTCGCCTTGAAAGGTATTAAAATGAAAAGCATTTTTTTACATAGCGTTCCTTAAACCATTAAATTTCATGTAATGAAAATTATTAAATTATCAATACTGAGTTTGGCAGTGTTCGTTTTGGCTGCCACAATTTATTCCTGCTCAAAGCAGGAACAAACGAAACCGATCACAACCGAAATCTCCCAATCCAATGCCGACATCCTGATCGAAAACAAGATCAGGGCGTTTAAAAGCAAAATGGAATTCCTGCGCGAAAACCCTTCGTACAAAAGCGGTGAAAGCATAAGTGTTGACAGCGCCGTGTGGTATTTTAAAGCCGCACTTAATTACACATACGCCAGAGCCGGAGTTGATTTCAACTACCTTAACAGCGATTCAGCCGCAATAAATGTGTCAACACTCAATGACGAAATCGCTGAGAACGACCTCCCGGATATTTATCAGCAAATACTCGATAGTGTAAGAGCGATTTATAATACTGCCGAAGGAAATGATAAAAACCTGATCATGGTGAATGTTGTCCCGTCGGATGCATCTGCCAATTCTACCGACCTGACTATTTATGCAGCCACCGGAGTAATAAACCCTGCGGTCATTTACGACTATTTTGATGAAACCGATTACTGGTATTGGGGCGAGGGATTAGGGAAATGTGGTGAATATGTTGGCCAAAACCCAGGCGAAGATGCAAGCACAGTATTGAATTACCGTATTAATCATCCCCTGATTGCCTATCCTCCGGGCACCTATTTTATCCCTGATGCAACACCAGAATTTTGGATTTATCCCGATGAATACCCTGACGAAAATAGCCCTTGTGGATCCAGATTATATGAGTGGGGTGGGTATTATTCGGATCCACATGAATGCATTCCGCCCTGGGACATGGAATATTATTTGTATGAAGGAATAGTTTATATTATGAATGATAAAAAACCTGCAGGCAAATATCTTACTTTGAGTGAAGTAACATGGGATATAAGTGTAGGAAATACTGTAGCTCGCATCCATATAGCCCGTTTTACTTTTGGCGACAAATTTATTGCTGGCGAACCTGGTGAAACTTTATAAATTTTTAAACATCCCTCACAAGCACATGAAAGCTTGTGAGGGTTTTATTGATAAAACGATGAAAAATTATCTTATCATAATATTAGTCTGGCTATCTTCCATGGTGTCCTTTGCCCAGGAGTCATTTGAGCTTGCCATAAAGACTTCAGGCACTGAGGTGCCAAATGACATTATACAATTAGAAAACCATAATTATGTCATTCTTGGTATGCAACAAAAGATTACCGGGTATTCAGTGGCAACAAGTGTAGTATGGATGGCGAATGAATTTGGAACATTGATCGATTCAATTGTAATCAGTAAACCCGACACAAACATGTTTTTGGCTACCATTCACCAATACGGAGAGTATCTTTTGATTTCGGGATTTCTGGCTTGCAAGGAAAATGGCTTATATGAAACCCCACTTTATTATTTGTTATTGGATAGCAATTTAAACCTCATGCATGAGCAGACGACTCCTTTGGATTCAAAGTATTATTCAGCCGGTCACATGGAATTTCGGCTTGATGAGGATCAACTTTACATGGCAGGTTGTGCACGACACAGAGAAACCGCTACATATGGATTGGATTTATTTATTTATAAATATAATCTGCAGAGTCAACTCTTCGAATCAAATTTTCTGGAGTTGCCCGGAAATCAATATTCTTCCGGAT
Organism: Clostridia bacterium; assembly: GCA_009928785.1. Lineage (GTDB taxonomy): Bacteria > Bacteroidota > Bacteroidia > Bacteroidales > 4484-276 > SABY01. The sequence continues at coordinate 4,640 of SABY01000183.1, forward strand.
ATCTTAAAACCTTAAATTCGGACTATCACATTATTTTTTCATGGGGTGCCTGGGGGTATCCTGGCGGTTACTCTTCCGGTTATTATGCACTGTTCGACAGCGACCTCAACTGGCTTGTTACCGATTCGCTTCCCGGCGATATCCATTGGGACAACTTTGCCATGAACCTAACCGACAGTACCTATCTGCTTAGTGGCAGAGAGTACGTATTAATAGCGCCGCCATCTGTGGATGAATTTAGAAGCGTTATATACGAAATGGCTTTTCCCAACGTACCCATAAGGTCTTTTGAATATCACATGGGAACAGACACTACTTCGCATCCTGCCGCAGAACAAAGTTTTGATACAACATCTACGGGTGAAATTTATTTTGCGGGCACAGCTAACATTGATGCCGCTGTATTTCCATACCAGGAAGATCCCTCCTGGATATTTCTGTCAAAACTCGATAAGAGCCTCAACCCCATCTGGACAAAAATATATGGAGGCGATATGTTTTATTATTTATACACGATGAAAGCCACCCATGACGGTGGCGCTGTTATGGCCTGTAGAACATATGACTACCTGACACAAGGACGTGAGACGGACATCCTGATAAAGAAAGTAAACGAAGACGGTCTCATTGTCGGTACCGGGGAAGAACTGCCCAACATCTCAGTTCAGGATGCTATTGTGTATCCCAACCCCGGCAGCGAATATTTCAACATTCAGTCAGGCCCACAAATCAACGGTGCCTTGTTCGAACTTTTCGATATGAATGGGAATCTTGTGTTTACTACCATCCTTGATGAAAGAGTGGCAATAATAAGCGCCATCAGCCTTTCCACAGGAACGTTTCCTTACCGCATTACTTTCGATAACAAAATCGTTGGTTCAGGTAAGTGGGTGAAGGAGTAGTGTTTTGGTAACCCGAATTTAGTCATCCGATGATTCGCTTTGGACAAGCAGCTTTGCTTGCATTCGCAAGGAGTATGATGCTAAACCACGATTCATCGGAT